>SAAH01000001.1 GCA_009929525.1 Clostridia bacterium
AAAAGCATGGAATTAATGCTTACAAAGCAATTCAAAATGCAATAGCAGGTACCCCAGAAATCACTTTTGACTAATGGGGTACTGAACAGTTACAATATTTCTTTGATCTTATCCAGCCGGTATAAAAAAGTGCTCCGGTGGATGAAAAGCTCACGGGCAGTTTTAACTGCATTCAGGTGATTATCAAGATAGAGCTCCAACGTATGCATGTAATCAGTGTCATTATTTTCATCCATGATTTTTAATTTCAAAAGCTTCTCGTGGCTGATCATATAGCCGGGAAGCTTTTTTGTTGCCTGTTCCAGGATATAGTCAAAGGAAATGTCATTGAAATGGTGGATCCATTTGGAAGGATTCTTTTTGTTTCCGAGTTCCAGTGCGATACGGGCCTGTACGTACTGACGCCGGAGGTTCAGATGCCCCACCATGAGACGGCTGAACCCTGCTTTCATCAGACTGTCACGGATAAAGTAAATGATCTTATCTGAAACGTTATAGTCCCCCTGTTCCTCCTGAGAAAGCGTATGGTTTATAAATACCACAATATTGTCTGAGTGAAGCACCGCGCAGGAATGGGGAATGATATTCTCAAGGTAATTGCAGGTGGCTTTTGCAGTTAGATTCTCTTGATCCATATAGGTGGTCTGAAGAACGAGACATTCATATTCATGTCGGGAATACCATCCCAGATTATCAAGCTTTTGGCTTATTGTCACATAATCAGAAGTCCTGTCGGTCAGAAACATCTGAATGATAGAATGCAAGGTCATATCTTTGACTGTACGGTGGACAGCATTGTGAGAAAAGGCATGTTCGATCATCCTGGCCAGTTCCTCGAGTAAAAATCCATAGCAGGAATCAATGGGGGAAAGATCCTCAAGGAGCAAAAGCCGGTGAGTGGTTTTGCCGAATTTCTTCAAGTTGACACATAAGGAAGCGGTACCGGTAGTTTTGTTAGGGTAATAGAAGAAGCCCTCTTTTTCCCGGACAGCATTATATAATTCATCCTGTTTCAGTTCTGTGACATAAGGATAAGTTGTATCGGAGGAACCAAAGACAGTTTCCTGATAAAAATGGTCCCCAAAAAGCTGAGCAGCAACAACCGTAAAATCCATACCGATAACTACCATAGAGTTTTCGAAAAGGGGAGCAGATAAAGCCAGAAGCTGTTGGATGGATTCGCCATTCAGGCGGCTGTTCATGATTGCTTCCTGCCATTTGGTGATTTCGTTAAAAATTGACTGCAATAAATTGTACAAAGTGACGAAATCTGTATCGTCAAGAACAAAAACAATCGATTTTTTAGAAAATAGACTTGGCAATTTTTGATCTTTGAGACAAAAGATCAAAAGGTTTGAAGGAAGATGGACATGATCAAAAGACGATGCTTTCCCATCGTATATATAGATACCACCTTCTTGAAAATCCCCGAAATCACATTGAAAATATGGAGCTTTGAGGACTGGTGCAAGACTGGCCGCTGCCTGTTCAGACAGGCGGATATGTTTTTTGAGTTTATATATGATATAAGCCGCACTAAGTTTCATTTTTACAATCTCCCTTCATTCCTACACATTGTATGAAAAGATGGAGTGAATGTCAATCTGTTCGCTTGTTTTTATGAAAATATGAATGTGTTATACTCGACTTATACATGGGGAAGAGATACAAATGGAGGTAGAAAAACAATGATAATTATTGGCGAAAAAATCAATGGTTCCATCCCGATCGTTGCAGAGGCGATCGCAGCAAGAGATTCAGAATTTATCAGGAATCGTGCAAAGATCCAGGCAGCGGCGAATGCGACATTCATCGATTGCTGTGCATCCGTGGAACAAAACGAAGTGGAAACCTTAAAGTGGATGATCGACTGTATCCAGGAAGTGACGGATACGCCGATCTCTGTGGACAGTCCAAGCGTAGACGCTATCCTGGAGACGTATACATACTGTAAGAAGCCGGGTATCATCAATTCTGTATCAATGGAAGGCGATAAGATCGATAGGATATTTCCGGCTATCGCAGATTCCCAGTGGCAGGTGATCGCGCTTTTATGTGATGACAGCGGTATTCCAAAATCAGCGGCAGACCGTTTGAAAGTATTTGATGATATTATGGAAAAAGCAAAAAAATATGGTATCGCACCGAGCCGTATCCATATTGATCCGCTGGTAGAGATGCTCTGTACTTCGGAAGATGGAATCGCAATGAACGTGGAAGTTATCAGTACGATTCGTAAACAGTATCCGGATATTCATATTACTGCGGCAGTAAGTAATATTTCCTATAACCTTCCGGTACGCAAGCTGATCAATCTGGGATTTACAGTACTGGCTATGAATGCAGGACTGGACAGTGCCATCCTTGATCCGACCAATAAAGATATGATCGGCCTGATCTATGCCACAGAGGCATTACTTGGAAATGATTTTTATTGCATGGATTATATCAATGCTTATCGTGATGGATTATTCAGTGTTCAGCCTAAACCAAAAGCAGAGGGATGAGACTGAGCGATTAAAAGGAACATAAAAACAACTATATAATGTACAGGAGGAAATGTAGTATGTCAAAGATCAATGAAGTTTTTGCAGCAGTGGAAAAAGGTAAAGTGAAATTAATCGCAGGTATTGTGCAGGAAGCACTGGATGCAGGGGATGATCCACAGGCAATTTTAAGCGAAGGTATGATCAAAGCCATGGATGCAGTAGGTGCAAAGTTCTCTACCGGTGAAATCTTCGTCCCGGAGATGCTGATCGCAGCTCGTGCAATGAAAATGGGAGTTGAAGTGTTGAAACCCCATCTGGCAGCAGGGGCAGCTGGAGCAGCAGGAAAAGTAGTTATCGGAACTGTGGCGGGAGACCTTCATGATATCGGAAAAAATCTGGTATCTATGATGATCGAGAGCGCAGGATTTGAAGTGATCGATCTTGGAGTAGACGTTTCAAAAGAAAAATTCCTGGAGACTGTAGCAGCCAACCCGGATACAAAGATCGTAGTTTGTTCCGCACTGCTGACAACGACGATGCCGGCGATGAAGGATACCGTAGCAGCACTGAATGAAGCACCATTTAGAAGCAATATCAAAGTTATGGTCGGGGGAGCACCTATCAGTCAGGAGTTTGCCGATGAAGTTGGGGCTGATGCATATACAGAGGATGCTGCAACGGCAGCAAAGAAAGCAAAAGAATTTGCGGCGTAATAGATAGCGGTGACAGAAACAGGGCGGACATAAAGAAGGTATGAAGTGTACAAAAACAGACATAGTGCAGGATTAAGAAGGGTGGTAAATATATGTTAACGAAGAGAGAGAATTTGTTAGAGACTATGCGCGGCGGACATCCGGATCGTTTCGTGAATCAGTATGAATTTATGCATATGATGTTTAATCCATATATGATGAGCAGTCCGGCACCACAGTACGGACAGGAAAATGTGGTAAATGCATGGGGCGTTACCAACTCATGGCCAAAAGGAACTCCGGGATCATTTCCGGTACACAAACCGGAGACGATCGTGATCAAGGATATCGAGCACTGGAAAGATTATGTAAAAGCTCCAAGTTTGGAATTTCCCGATGCAGCGTGGGAACCATTTATTAAAGAAGCGGAAGCAGTAGACAGAAAAGACCAGTATGTTACAACTTTTATCGCACCGGGATTGTTTGAACAGTGTCATCATCTGGGCGAGATCCAGAATACTTTGATGAACTTTTACCTGAATCCAGATGAGATGAAGGAACTGATCAAATATCTGGAAGAGTGGGAGCTGAAATTAGCAGAAAAACTTTGCAAATACATCAAGCCAAATGCAATTTTCCATCATGATGACTGGGGAAGCCAGAACTCCACATTTATGAAACCGGAAATGTTCGAAGAATTTTATTTTGATGCTTACAAAAATATCTATGGATATTATCATGACCATGGTGTGGAGCTTGTTGTCCATCATTCAGATTCTTATGCAGCGACTCTTGTTCCATATATGATCGACATGGGTGTCAATATCTGGCAGGGTGTTATGTGTTCTAATAACATACCGGAACTGATCAAGAAATATGGTGATAAGATTACATTTATGGGCGGCATCGACAGTGCAAAAGTAGACTTCCCGGGATGGGATCGTGAGACGATCAAGAGAGAAGTAAGACGGGCCTGCGACGAAAACGGCAAGTTCCATTTTATCCCGAATTCATCACAGGGACTGGCAGTCAGTACATTCCCGGGAGTGTATGAAGCTTTGACAGAAGAAATCGATGCATATAGTAAAGAGGTATTCTAAAGACATAGAGAACACTGAGATACAGGGCAAATAAAAGACACAGGGCCATTTCCTTGGGCTGATACAGCAAAGCTATATCGGCCTAAGGGATTGTCCCTGTGTCTTATTTTGCGAAAATGTGTTATGATAGAAGGAACAGACAGTTTAGACATATCAATGAGTACGAGTATATACAGACAGAACGGAGAATTATGTTATATCAGATTAAAAATGGAACAGTTTCTGCCGGCGGGCAGACGATCCTTTCACATATAGATTTTGAGATAAAAGGAAAAGAAAAGATAGCCGTAGTAGGAAGAAACGGAGCGGGCAAGACCACCCTTCTTCGCCTCATAGCGGGAGAGTTGGATGTGGACCGGGATGATAAGCAGATGCAAAAGAGTATCAGCAGTTCCCGTTCGGTAACTATCGGTATGCTGCATCAGAATCCACTGTTGGATATGGACAAGACGGTGGAAGAAATCCTGCTGGAAGGTTGTCCTCAGAAGGATGATTTTTCAAGAGAAAGATTTGCTTATGAGATGGAGTATGACCGGATCTTTACAGGATTTGGATTTGAAAAGGAAGAGAAGAGGCGAAAGCTTTCCAGTTTTTCGGGAGGAGAGCAGACGAAGATTTCTTTGATCCGTCTGCTGCTGATGAAGCCGGATATCCTTCTTCTGGATGAGCCGACCAATCATCTGGATATTCCAACGGTGGAATGGTTGGAATCCTATATGAAAGAGTACGAAAAAGCGGTAGTATTCGTATCTCATGACCGGTTCTTCCTGGATCAGGTCGTGGATGTGGTATATGAACTGCAAAGTGGGAAGTTAAAGAGATATCCGGGAAATTATACGAATTACAGAGCACAAAAACGCAAGGATATCAGCCTTCAGATGAAAGCCTACGAGAGGCAGCAGGCTGAGCTTGACCGCCTTGAAAAATTAGTGGAGAAGTTCAAACACAAGCCAAAGAAAGCATCCTTTGCCCGGTCGAGAAAGACGATGATGGACCGGATGGAGCGGACACCGAAGCCGGAAGCGGATGATGTGCATATTTTTACAGGTGCCCTGGAGCCGGAATTTCCCGGAAGCAAATGGGTGCTTGAGGCGGAACACCTGAAGATAGGATATGACAAAGTATTATTGGAGATGTCTCTTCGAGTGCGTCGTGGTCAAAAGATCGGTATCATCGGTGATAATGGTGTAGGAAAGAGTACATTTTTAAAGACGGTGGTCGGACTTTTGGAACCCATCGATGGAAAATGCGAATTGGGAAATCATACGCTTATGGGGTATTTTGATCAGCAGTCAGCTGCGATAGAATCGGACAAACAGGTGGTGGATCATTTTCATGACCTTTTTCCATCCATGCCGGAGAAGGATGTGCGTCAGACACTTGGGGCATATCTTTTCAAAGGACGGGATGCTTCCAAGCAGGTGAATTCTTTGTCAGGAGGCGAAAAGGCAAGGCTTCTGCTTGCAGAACTCCTTACCAGCCGCCCGAATCTCCTTGTTCTTGACGAGCCAACGAATCATATGGACGTTCAGGCGAAGGAGACGCTGGAATCAGCTTTTCAGGCGTATACGGGGACTATTTTATTCGTATCTCATGACAGGTACTTTATACAGCAGGTGGCGGACGCGATCCTGGTATTTGAAGGACAGTCTGTAATGTACTATCCTTTTGGGTATGAACATTATCTGAAGAGAAGCCGGCAGGGAGATGGAAAGAATCTTTCGGCACTCATACGGGCGGAAGAGCAGGCGATGATCGCTGATTTTAAGGCAGTGCCCAAGGCAGAAAGACACAGACTGAGAGAGATCAGTACGGAAGATGCATATCTTGACTGGAAGTTCCGGCTGACGGCGGAGCCGATGGAAGAGGCAAAACGTCAGGTGGAAATGCTCTGGGAACAGTGGGTGAGCCTCAGACAGGAAGCAGAGGAAGCCAGGTGGAATCCCGAAGTGGAGGAAGCCGTGGCGGTTCATCTAAAACAAAAAGAGTGTGAGATGAGAAATGAGATCGAAGCCAGCTGGGACAGATGGACCAAATGCTGCATGGACTGGGCAGAGGTGTATCTGGAAGCTGTAGATGATGATAAGAAGTAAAACAAATGGAGGGTAAGAATGAGTATAAGGGATAATAATAAAATTGTTTTTGAAGATACAAGGGAACTTTGCACGACGCATCCGATGCTGGTTGAAAGTATCCGGGAGGGAATCAAAAACCAGAAGCTTATTCTTGAAAGTGAAAGTGTTATGGGAGAGCAGAACCCTGCTCAAGGGGTGTCTGACACAGAGCCATCCGGAAAAGAAAAGGAAAAGAAAACGAGAGTACCGGCAAGGATCATCGTGTCATCAAAAAGAACTCTGGAAGCGGCGGCGGAATATAAAGGTAAGAAAATCTGTGTGCTCAACTTTGCATCAGCAACGAATCCGGGAGGTGGTGTTGTTCAGGGCGCATCAGCGCAGGAGGAATGTCTGTGCCGGTGCAGTACATTATATTTCAACTTGAACATAAGAGAACTTATGACTGGATTTTACTATCCTCATCGCAATGCTAATGACCCTTTGTATAATAATGATTGTATCTATACCCCGGATGTCATGGTATTCAAAAGAGATACCCAGGATCCGGAACTGATGGGTAAAGAGGAGTGGTATAAGGTGAACGTGATCACCTGTGCAGCCCCTAATCTTCGGGAGATGCCAAGCAATATGATGAATCCCTTTTCCGGAGATAAGCCGGTGGGGATCACTGCGGATGCTTTGAAAAAGCTGCATAGAAAGAGGGGCAGACGGATCTTTGATATCGCGAAAGCAAATGGCAGTCAGGTACTGATCCTTGGAGCATTTGGCTGCGGAGCGTTTCGTAATCCGGCAAAACTGGTGGCGGAAGTTTATGCAGAACTTGTGCAGGAGTATCAGTATGATTTTGAGACAATAGAATTTGCAGTATATTGTTCGTCGAGAGACAGCGGAAATTTTGATGCATTCAAAGCAATCATATAAATGATATTTTTGCTGTTTCACAATTCATCAACCTGTGGTAATATAGTTTCATTAACATGGAGTTTGCAAAGTATACATGAATATAACTAAGGCAGATGATGAAGGAGGCAATAGCATGCAGGTACTGAAGGAACGGATTCAAAAGGACGGGAAAGTCAAAGCAGGAAATGTCTTGAAAGTGGACAGTTTTTTGAATCATCAGATGGATATAAAGTTATTCGAGGCGATAGGAAAAGAATTCAAGAGACGTTTCGCGGATGTCGAGATCAATAAGATACTGACGATCGAAGCGTCAGGGATAGGGATTGCCTGTGTGGTTGCACAGTACTTTGGTGTTCCGGTAGTATTTGCAAAGAAGAACCAGACAAAGAATATTGCAGGGGAAGTGTACACCAGTCAGGTAGAGTCATATACCCATGGCCGCGTATATGATATCATTGTGGCAAAAGAATTTCTTGGGGAAGGTGACAAAGTCCTGCTGATTGATGATTTCCTGGCAAATGGAAAAGCTCTGGAAGGACTGGCCGCGTTAGTTGAGGCTTCCGGTGCTGAGCTTGTCGGAGCCGGGATCGTTATCGAGAAAGGTTTCCAGGTCGGAGGGGAGATCATCAGGAACAAAGGAATCCGCCTGGAATCACTTGCAATTGTGGATAGCCTGGATGAAGTGACAGGAAAGATTACCTTCCGGGAGTAGCGTGATCAATTTGAAAGTATAACGCTTGAGGAGAAAATTTCTTTACAAGCCCTTTTCTATCCAATATAATAAATCTATGTTCGATAAGAGAGACTAAGCTTAGTGATTATTCAGATTCTGGATAGTTACTAAGCTTAGTCTCTGTAGAGAATTAATTACACAGAAGCTAGAGTTTATGTACTAAAGGAGAAAAAGTATGAAAATGAAGAGCGAGTTGTCAAAGGCAGCGTATCAGTTTGATGCGAAGATGCCGCTTAAGCAGGCGATTCCGTTGGGATTGCAGCATGTACTTGCCATGTTTGTTGGTAATCTTACTCCGCTGTTGATCATCACAGGAGCATGTGGTATGGCAGGTGGCAGCGAATTCGCTGACCTGCAGGTGAGTTTATTGCAGAATGCGATGTTTATAGCCGGTATCGTCACACTGATCCAGTTGTTTGCAATCGGACCGATCGGTGGTAAAGTACCGATTATCATGGGTACAAGTTCGGGATTTATTGGGGTATTTAACAGTGTGGCTGCAAGTATGGGAGGCGGAGTCCTGGCCTACGGTGCGATCATGGGTGCCTCGATCATCGGTGGTTTGTTCGAGGGAGTTTTGGGATTTTTCTTGAAACCTCTTAGAAAGTTTTTTCCGTCGGTAGTGACGGGAACAGTTGTTTTGTCTATTGGTCTGTCTTTGATATCTGTTGGTATCAACTCATTCGGAGGCGGAAATACTGCTGCAGATTTCGGTTCTGTTGAGAATCTGTTGCTGGCTTTATTCGTGTTGATCGTTATCCTGGCAGTGAAGCATGGGATGAAGGGATTTGCAAGTTCATCGGCCATATTGATCGGCATTATGGCAGGATATCTTGCGGCATTTATCATGGGATTTGTACTTCCACATACAGGCATCAATGCAGAAGGTGTGGAATATACAAAATCATGGGTGCTTAACTGGAGCAAGGTGGCAGATGCAAGCTGGTTTACACTTCCGGCGATAGTACCTGTGAAGATTGTGTTTGATCTTAGAGCGATCCTTCCGGTTCTTATTATGTTTGTTGTTACTGCGGTTGAAACTGTTGGTGATATCTCAGGTGTTATGGAAGGCGGAATGGGAAGGGAAGCAACAGATAAGGAACTGTCAGGAGGCGTTATCTGTGATGGTATTGGATCTTCTCTGGCAGCTGTATTTGGGGTGCTTCCGAATACATCCTTTAGTCAGAATGTAGGTCTGGTGGCTATGACGAAGGTAGTCAACCGTTTTGCACTGGCTACAGGTGCTATATTCCTTGTACTGTGTGGACTGATCCCAAAACTTGGTGCAGTTGTATCCATCATGCCGCAGTCAGTTCTTGGAGGTGCAGCAGTTATGATGTTTTCCTCTATCGTAGTCAGCGGGATCCAGTTGATCACAAAAGAAAAAATGACGGCTCGTAACCTTACGATCGTATCAGTAGCACTGGGTGTTGGATACGGAATGGGTGCCAATACAAGTATTCTTGCACATACACCTGAGGCAATCCAATTGATCTTTGGTGGTTCAGGTATTGTTCCTGCAGCATTTGTTGCAATCCTGTTAAACATCATACTTCCAAAAGAAGCTTCTGATAATGGTGCAGATCAGAAATCAGAGGAAGTAAAGTAGACGCAAGGCAAAGAGATAGAAAAAAATACATAGCAAAATGAACCATTTCCTACAGCTGACAGCTAATGTCTGCCTTGATAGAAATGGTTCATTTTTTGTCTAAAAATATTATATTTTGCCGGACAGGGATTCCCTTTCCAGACTGTCCAGATCGGCAGGTGTATCCACATCTTCCAGTTCCAAAGGATTGCTGACGGGGATATTCATTACCTGATTTGGATATCTGCCTATGATCACACTGCCACCTTTTCCAGAGGGAAGATGAAGAAGTTCTTCATAGTACCGATTGGCAAAGAGGACAGGGTTTCCGGATATCTGCTTTCCATTTTTCGAATAACTTAACCTACAGATATCTTGAAATTGAGAATTTGATTTTTTCTCTGCGGAATTTTTTACTGAAAATAATAAAGCCATAGTTTCTAAACTTTCTCTGGATAACAGAGGTTGGTCAGCTGAAGTAAAGAGACAGCCGGATAGCTGGCTGTCTTCTATGAGAGAGGACAGGCCCAGACGTACCGTATCATTTCGACCAGGCAGATCATGCAGTATAACATCGATATGTCGTTGACGGCAAAGTGCATCGATATCAGGGTGTCTGGTGACAACGATTCTTCTCTTAAAAAGATTTCCCCCAGTGATACCTAATATATGAGAAATGAGAGGTTCACCTGAAAAATGTGCCATAAGTTTGTTCCCGCCAAATCTTTTTCCAAGTCCGGAAGCCATGATCACGCAACCAAGGGGAAGAATGGGGGCATCCAGATCGTATAGATATACATCCTTTCGGCTGCGCAGCCTGTCGAGAAAAAGCGTGGATTGTTTTCGGAGAACTGCGATCACATTTTTGGTGTCAAAAAGGTCATGGACAAGATTTTGGAATTCTTCACAAGAACTTTCGAGATATCCGAGTTCGTCAAGAAAAACCCATGGGCAGTCAGAATGGATGGCATTTTTTAGGGCAGGGATACCGAGGGTGCGAAAACCATCATATATGGGAAGCATATGGTTTCCCGACCCTGCTCCGGATAAGGGTTTTTGAGCATCTTGAGAATATTGTCCAATAACAGCTTTTTGTCCCGTAAGGTTATCCATGATCTCTACATGGCTTTGGGGAAAAGCATGGGTAGTGATGCCGGGAAGTACGGTCGGACAGGACAGGAGTTTTAATAGTTCCTTTACCAGAGTGCTTTTGCCGATACCGCGACTTCCTGTGATGAGAAGATGCTTTTTATTGCTCGTCACAAAAGATCTCATGATAGATTTGCTGGCTGGCTGTACGGCAGGCGTTTTGGTATGATTCATATTTATCTAAAAACTCCTTTGCTTCGGCTGTCAGGTGACTTCCACCGCCGCCTGCTCCGCCGATTTTTTTTGTGGTGAGGGGAAATCCCAGAGTTTCTTCTGCCCGTTTTAGCATGGTGAATGCTTTTGTATAGGCCATGTGCATGGAGGCAGCGGCGCTCCTTAAAGAACCGGTTTCCTCAATGGTATGAAGAAGACGGCGGGGACCTTCTCCGAAAAAACGGTTGTTGTCTTCATCATATAAGTAAACGTGTATAACAGAATGCATGGATATATTTCCTCCTTTTTAGAGTGCAGACAGCAGCACCAGCCGTTGATGATGTTGGGAATCTTCAATCCTTTTTAAAGTGACAGATCCGTAGATTTGGCTGAGTTCGGCTTCGATAGAGGTAAGAGAATCTTTTTTTGGATAGATCTCAGAGAAAATCCTGCCATCCTTCAACAGGATAAGCTGGTCGCAAAAGTCCAGGGCGAGACAGGGATCATGCAGGCAGAGAATGGCAGTTTTCTTATACTCTTTTACCAAATGGGTTAATATCTTCATCATACAATATTTGTTATGAAAATCCAAGGAACTGTCAGGTTCATCCAGGAGAAGAAGAGTGGTATCCTCGATCAGAGTCCGGGCGAGGATACATAACTGTTTTTCTCCCTCACTAAGGGTCAGATAATCAGCCTCGGCATGGGTCTCCATACCTACGGTTTTAAGTGCTTCAAGGGCAGCATTTTTCATTTCCTTTGTCGGACGTTCAAACATAGCAAGTTTTGGATTATAGCCCTGTAAAACCACATCTATGACAGACATGGAGATGCTAATCCCGCTTCGCTGAGGAATATAACTGATCAGTTTGGAAAGCTCTCTTGCAGACAGGGATTTCAACGAAATATTGTCAAGTAAGCACTGGCCGGTGTGTGGGAGAAGACTGCAGATGGATTTGATAAGGGTGGTTTTTCCGCTTCCATTAGATCCGAGAAGACCAACCATAGTTCCAGCAGCAGCGGGTGGAACCCAAAATGAGACATCTGATAGAACCAGTTTCGATTCGTAGGATGCAGATAGATTTTTCACCTTAAAACCCGTCTTGTCTGATACAGAAGACTCCCGCGGGGAAGCAGAGGCAAATGCTTTCATCAAAAATCCCTCCTTCTGGATAGTATCAAATAGATCAAAAATGGTGCACCAATAAGCGATGTAAAGATGCTGACCGGAAGCTCGACATAAGAGAGCCCCTTAGCGGCAATATCAGCGGCAAGCAGGATCAGACTTCCTAAAAGTCCGCTCATCAGCAATGTACTTTGTTTGTTGTGGCGCATCAGCAATCGGGCAATGTGAGGGGCAAGGAGACCAATAAAACTGATCAGACCGGTCACACTGATGATGGCTGCCACTATTAAGGTTGCAAGAAGAAGCACGAAGGTGCGCATCTTCCTTACTGGAAGGCCGAGCATCCGGGCTTCCGCATCATCCATAGACAAAAGAAGGATTTGGCGATAAAAAAAGAAGATACTTATCGATCCAAGGCATACGATGAGAAGTACCGTGGGAAGATTAGAGGCGGTGACTCCACTGAGACTTCCCATGATCCAATACTCGATGGAAGCAAGTTGTTTTTCCGGATCAGCTATGAGCTTTAAGAGCATCAAAAGTGTCTGCGCCAGAGAATGTACGGCAATACCGGCAAGAATGATGGAAGCCCCACCCTTATTTGGTACAAAGGATGCCAGAGCCAGGGAAAATAAAACTGCCAGAATCCCTCCGGTGAAAGCTGCCAAAGTTGTGGAAATAACGGAGGATGAGAAGAACAGAATAGCAAAGGCAGCTCCTACACTGGCACCGGAAGATACGCCGATGATATCGGGAGAGGCCAGAGGATTACGAAAGACTGTCTGATAGACAAAGCCGGCAAGTCCCAGGCCAAAACCTCCAAATAAAGCGACGAATGCACGGGGAAGACGCAGGTGAAGGAATACACGCATAGCCATCCCGTCTCCTGCACGCAGAGCGGCAGGAGTGATCGGATATTTCCCGATCAGGATGGCTATAACAAATGCTATGCATAAAGTACATATAGTAATTATCAGATATCGTTTATTTTTCTTGTTATTTTTCATTTTCTCCCGGGGTGAAGCTATAGAAAGTCTCATAAAATGCTTTGACTTGTGCTTGATAATCTTCTGGTGTCACAAGATCCGGATGGAGAATGGATGCCAGATAGAAACTGCCAAGAAAACTTCCCGGAACAGGGGAATCGAGAGATTCAATTGTGTTTGGCAACTGGTATACATTTTTTTCGGTTATTGCGGTGCATCCTGCCAGCCCGGGATCAGCCAGTACAGAGTCAATCGTATATTCTGCATCGGCAGCCAGAATAATGTATTCCGGATTCCAACTGAGGATCTGCTCATAGGAAACAGAAGCCCAATAGGTATCAGTGAGTTCGGAAGCAACATTGGCAGCATCGGCATTTTCAATCAATGTATTTTGATACATGGCAGGACCGGCAGTCTCTAATATGGAACTGTTTCCGGCAAGATAAACACTGGGAAGTTCACTGTCTGTCAGAGAGGTGTCCAGTTGTGTGAGTGAATCTGTAATGTAATTTTTTAAGGCCTCACCATCAGAAACCACGTTGGCAGCCGTATCGATCATATCGATCGTTTCAAATAACAGATTTTGGTTTTCGGGATTCACAGCCAGAACGGTCATGCCCAGTTCTTCCAACGCAGGAATAGTATCCTTTAGCTTAGCTGGAAGAATAACCAAATCTGGATCCAGGGCAGCACATCCTTCAAGGTCGAATTCTTTGGCGGTTCCCACATTTGGAAGTGTAAGAATCTCAGGAGCACTTAAAGAATAGATATTTCGCGTATCAGCCTTTGCTTCAACGCCGACCATTTGATCATCAAGTCCAAGAGAAATCAAAAGGCTTGAGGTGATATAGTATCCGCTTACCAGCGATTCAGGCTGAGATTCAATGGTGACACTACGGCCAAGATGGTCTGTGATCGTGACTGGATATGTGACTTCATCTGTGGCTGTGTCATCTTCGCCGGCAGCTTTCTCGCCGGTCTCGGCAACTGAGGCTTCTTTAGCAGGATCTGCGGCAACTTCTTCCGATGAAGAGGCCAGACGGTCATCTTTTGCAGCGTCAGATGATGTTTGGCAGGCAGACATACTTAATGTAAGTGTCATACCGAAAGCAAGTAACAGTGATTTGATTGTGTTTTTTCTCATTTGTCTTAGTTCCTATCTTTTATATTTTCGTTATAGTCTTGCAACTATAACGAATTGTACCAGAAATTATGTCAAATGCCAAGCAGATTCTAAATTGCGTATAGAATAGTCTTATGATAAAATGTTTATAACTATGCAGTGGGCAGTATTGGTAAAGATAAAGGAGTATGGCATATGATGACAATCAAAGAATATAGGCGGGTCCAAAGTCTTGAAGAGGCGTGGGAACTGAATCAGAAAAAGAGAAACCGTGTGATCGGAGGTATGCTCTGGTTGAAGATGGGAAATGGAAGTATCCAGACGGCGATCGATCTGTCGAATCTGGGGATGGATAAGATAGAGGAGACAGAGGAAGAATATCGAATAGGATGTATGGTAAGCCTTCGGGAGCTTGAAGAAAACCAGGGATTGGCAGATTATACACAGGGAGCTTTAAAGGAGGCACTTCGCCATATTGTCGGAGTACAGTTTCGCAATCTGGCAACAGTAGGCGGAAGCATCTATGGGAAATTTGGGTTTTCAGATGTTCTTACAATGTTTCTGGTGATGGATAGTTATGTTGAATTATATAAACATGGGATTATTCCATTAAGAGAATACGCAGCCAATGATTATGGCCGGGATATTCTGATCCGCATCATCGTGAAGAAGACGAAGGCATCCTATATCTATCAGTCGGTCAGAAACAGTAAGACAGATTTTCCGGTGCTTGCCTGTGCGGCGGCCAAAACTGAAGCTGGAAAATACCTCTTTTCTGTAGGAGCAAGACCTGCAAGAGCGATCCTTCTGCTTGATGAAGAGAATCTGCTTGAGGAGAAAGCAGGGGAAGTGGAAGCTGAAGCATTTGCAGCATATGCGAAGAAAAAAATCGTTACGGGAACAAATATCAGAGGAAGTGCGGAGTATAGGACTCATTTGACAGGAGTGCTTTTAAAAAGAGCAATTCTCAGACTGGCATAGGAGATATTCCGGGATACAGAAGAGAAAGAATAAAAGGGGAAAATATGCAGATAAAGATAAAATTAAATGGAAAAACAGTATCAGCGGATGTGGCTCCGGACACTCTGCTGATAGATTTTGTGAGAGAACAGGGATGTTACAGCGTAAAAAGAGGATGTGAGACAGCAAACTGCGGTCTTTGTACCTTATTTCTCGAAGAAAAACCTGTGTTATCCTGTTCAGTACTGGCGGTCCGGGCGGATGGAAAGTCAGTGACTACACTTGAAGACATGCAGGAGGAAGCGGCAGAATTTGGTGCATTTATCGCGGATCAGGGAGCAGAACAGTGTGGATTTTGTAACCCGGGATTTATTATGAATGCACTGGCATTATTCAGGGAAAATGCGGATCCATCCGAAGAAGAAATCAAAGAATATCTTGCAGGGAATCTCTGCCGCTGTTCGGGATATGAAGGACAGCTTCGGGGAATCCAGGATTATTTATCATGGAAGAAAGGGAGGGAGAGGATCAATGAAAACAGTTAATCAGCCAATCAGAAAAAAAGATGCTATGCAGCTGGTAACCGGTCAGCCGGTATATATGGATGATATTGCACCGAAGGACTGTCTGATCGTAAAGATCCTTCGTTCTCCCCATGCAAATGCCATAGTAAAAACCATAAAAATTGATATAGCGATGAAGGTTCCGGGTATGGAAGCGATATTTACCTGGGAAGATGTTCCTCAGGACGAGAAGCGCTATACTCAGGCAGGACAGACTTATCCGGAACCAAGCCCTTACGACAGACTGCTTATCGACCGTCATGTTCGATTTGTGGGTGATGTGGTGGCTATCGTTGCGGGAAAAGATGAAAAATGTGTTGACAAGGCCATGAAACTTATCAAGGTCGAATATGAAGTCATGGAGCCATTATTTGACTTCAGAAAGGCGAAGGACAATCCTATCCTTGTCCATCCGGAGAAAAACTGGGAAAGTTTGTGTTCAGTCGGTGCAGATAATAAAAGAAATCTGTGTGCTCACGATGAGTCAGCCGCAGGGGATATCGATACCGTTTTGGCCGAAAGTGATGTGGTCATCGACAGGGTGTACCATACAAAGGCGTGCCAACAGGCCATGATGGAGACTTTCAGGACATTTTGTACCATCGATACTTATGGCAGATTAAATGTAGTGAGTTCCACTCAGATCGTATTTCACTGTCGGCGCATTATTGCAAATGCCCTGCATATTCCGAAGTCTATGATACGTGTCAGCAAACCGCGTATCGGTGGAGGATTTGGTGCAAAACAAACTTCGGTTTCGGAGGTTTATCCGGCATTTGTGACATGGATGACTAAGAAACCTGCCAAGATTATATTCTCAAGAAAAGAGAGCATGACGGCTTCCAGTCCACGTCATGAGATGGAGATGCATGTGCGTCTTGGAGCTACGAAGGATGGAATCGTAAAAGGTATCGATCTGTATACACTGTCTAATACAGGGGCATATGGGGAACACGGTCCGACGACTGTAGGACTTTCAGGACATAAGTCTATCCCATTGTATGGAAAAGCGGAGGCATTTAGATTTGTCAATGACGTGGTATACACGAATATCATGTCAGCCGGGGCATACCGTGGTTACGGTGCAACTCAGGGACTTTTTGCAGTGGAATCTGCGGTAAATGAACTGGCGGCGAAGCTTCATATGGATCCATTTACTCTACGTGAAAAGAATATCATAAAAGAAGGTGATACTATGCCGGCTTATTATGGTCAGGTCAATACCAGCTGTGCTCTGGACCGATGTCTTTCGAAGGTGCGCGAGATGATCCGGTGGGATGAAAAATATCCGGTCCGGAATATGGGCAATGGCAAGGTAAGAAGCGTGGGTATGGGTATGGCAATGCAGGGATCCGGCATCACTTCGGTGGATGTGGGCAGTGCAACGCTGAAAGTCAATGACGATGGGTTCTATACGCTTTCCATCGGGGCGGCAGATATGGGGACCGGGTGTGATACCATCCTTGCCCAGATAGCTGCAGAAGTCTTGGAGTGTTCAATGGATGAAATCACTGTACTTGGCGCAGATACAGATTCTTCACCATATGATTCGGGATCCTATGCTTCAAGTACCACATACGTTACCGGAAAAGCTGTGGAAAAATGTGCGATACAGCTAAAAGAAAAAATCTGTAAGCTGGGAGCTAAGATGCTTGGATGTCCGGAAGAAACAGTGGTTTTCGATGGAAAGCGTGTTCATAAAGAAAGTGAGATGTTAGAGGGCGGACTTTCAAAAGAGGATGCTGCGAAGGAAGAGACAAAATATGTGTCCCTGGCAGATATCGCCACTGCTTCCATGTGTGGAAATCAGATTGCCCTTGAAGTGACCGTTACTAACAGCTCATCCATCTCACCGCCGCCATTTATGGTTGGTGCAGCAGAAGTTGAGGTGGATCTGGAGACAGGGGAGATGCAGGTGATAGAATACGCTGCAGCAGTTGACTGCGGTACCCCGATCAATCCGAACCTGGCTCGTGTTCAGGCCGAGGGAGGTATCCTGCAGGGAATCGGAATGGCTCTTACAGAGAACATTACTTATAACAAGAAAGGCCATGTGGCTGAGAATTCATTGATGCAGTATAAGATACCGAGCCGTGTGGATATTGGACATATCCATGTGGAATTTGAAAGCAGCTATGAAAATGAAGGTCCATTTGGAGCGAAGTCTATCGGTGAGGTAGTGATCAATACCCCTCTTCCGGCCATTGCAGATGCAGTATATAATGCAACCGGAAAGCGATTCTACGAGCTTCCAATCACACCGGAGAAGATAGCTGTATATTCATAATAATATAAAAAGAGAATAATCTGGAAAGTGGCGGGCAGACTAAGGAAAAAGATTGAAAGAGGTATAAAGGATGAACGACCACACAAGGAGAATCTTAGAAGAATGCAATTCAGGATGTAAAATGGCGATCAACAGTATGTCACAGGTACAAGAGCACGCAAAAGAAGATGAACTTCGAAAGTTACTTAACGATTTTGAACGTGTGCATGAGCAGATAGAAGCAGAATCTTCAAAGCTGTTAGAGGAGTCGGGACATTCAGAGACAAGACCGCCCCTTATGGCATCGGCGATGTCATGGGTGACGACGGAGATGAAGATGCAGCTAAAGGGTGACAGTCATCAGGTTGCGAAGATCATGATGGATGGCTGTAATATGGGGATCCAGTCGATCGCAGAATGTCAGAATCAGTATCCGGATGCATCCGAGGAGGCAAAGTCCCTTGCAAAGCGGCTGGTGCATGAGGAAGAAAGATTTATGCAGGAGCTGAAAAGCTATTTGTGAGAAATTATCAAAACCCTCAAAGAGATAGGCATGGTGGCAAAATGGGTTTCCAGCGGTATGAATGCCCATCTGGCAAAACCGATCGATCCTCAGGTTTTGTATCATACTATATATCGGCTGATTGATGCGGACTGATATATATAAATATAAGAGACTGCAGCAAAGTATGATGATTTGATCATCTTGATATACTGCAGTCTCTTATATTCTTATACATTGGAATCGTTTGATGGAGCTTCCGTTTGTTCCTTGTACTCTACGATCCGGTAATGCTTTCGTCCATTTTCCTTGGCTTCATATAGATTATTGTCTGCTGTCTTCAGCATGGAAGACATCATCCAGCCGTTGAGTTCATCAACATAACAGTAGGAACAACCAAGAGAAATGCTGAGCGTGATATCCTGATCGCTGAACTTTTTATCCCGGATACGCTGATACAATTGATTTAACTGCGTGCGCAGAGAATCTTCATCTTCAGCCCATAATCCAATGACGAATTCTTCGCCGCCGAATCGCACGACATGATTTTTGCCAAACTGGAAAAGAAGCATTTCGGCCAGTTCTATCAGAACCTGATCACCGGTTTCGTGACCAAAGGTATCATTTACTTTTTTAAACCAATCGATATCTGCGATCATCAGTGCAAAACAATGTCCCTTTACATGCAGGGCATTCATCTTTTTGATAAACTGATTATTGTAATAGCTTCGATTATAAATATGAGTGAGCGAATCGGTGTAGATTTTGTCGTACTGTATTTTGTTATATTTGTAATAAAGAAACAGGAACAACAAAGCAAGGGTCATGGTTGAAACAAATAATAACAAGCCCATAGCAAGCATGCCGCCGCGTCGGTACGCATTAAAATCATGGGTCTGAAGCTCAACACCAACTACACCGATATAGGTTCCTTCCGTGGAGTAAAGAGGAGAATATCCACAGATGTGGCTGCCCCATTCACTGTCGTTATAGATATATGTGGGGGCTTCTCCGAAAATCTGTGCATCTTCCTCTATGTAGTAAGAATATCGTTGGATATCACTGGTCATAGTGATGGTTTCCGTGGTTTTTTCCTCGTTGACTGCCTCAGCGGATTCGCTCACATTGACATCGAGAAGCCACATGATATCAAGATTGGTGCCGATCGGTGCATCAAAAAGACTTTTGGTTTCTTCCGAGACCTTGTATTTCACTTCATCTTTTTTTAAATGGATCATGACATAGGCATAATCTACTTTGCTGGTGAAGCTGTCGTTATCCATCATCTGGCGCAGAGCTTCATTTTCATCGGAAGCCAGCAGTTCATCGTAGGAACAATTTTTCAAAGTGGTTACCTGCTCATCGCTTAGATGGATATTGGAGGCGGTAAGAACGGCAAAGTTTTCTGCGGCACTTCCTTCGGATGCAAGATAGCCCTTTTCAATCAATTTGTTGCTTTGAATAAATGTGAAGATAGATATGGCTGCAAAAACAAGGATCATAACAGCACCAAGATAAAGTAGGTTTTTTTGCTTTTTCATATACATATCCTCTCTCTTTCTGTAAAATTCAAGATTCGCTATTCATTTTTATTCAGTACAGACAGTATTTTTTCCGGATGCTTTCGCACGGTAGAGCCGTTCATCTGCTTTTTGGATAAGAGCAGCTGCATCTTTGGTGGAGCATTCACTGAGACTTACGCATCCTGCACTGATTCCAAGAAGGATATCTTCATGATCCTCAATTGTCTCTTCATGAATACGCTGAATGACATCATGAATTCGTTTGTGGAATAGCTGAGGCTCGATGTTGCGGCAAACAATGAAGAATTCATCACCGCCGTAGCGTGCCACAAAATCCCCTCTGGACTTTGAAAAACTATGATTTAGGATATTTGCAATCTTCTTAATGGCTGAATCACCGGTCAGGTGACCATAGGTATCGTTGATCGCCTTTAATGAATCAATATCGATCATGGCAGCCTCGAGGTCACAATGGGTGTTTTGTGCGTTTTCAATATAGCTGGCCAGATGAAGATCTATGTGTCTTCGATTATAGACACCAGTAAGTTCATCAGATTCCAGCTGGCGATTTAACTCATCCAGTTTAAGGAAAAGAAGTTCTTTGTCAAGGATATTAGAGACATATGTATCATCAAGCTTTGTGACCATCTCAATGACATAACTTTTCTCGTCAACCTCTACATACTGGGAAATAACAAAAAATAAACCTTGGGATGAATATTCCAACTTATTGTATCTTGTCTTTCCACGAAGAGCACGCAGGGAGATACAGTTGTTGCATCGTTCACTTTTTCCCCACACACAGTAGCATCCCTCTATGTCACAGGATTCATTCTCGCAAGGCGTTACCCTCATGTCTTCAGGGTCGACCATACGGACCAGATCAAAATAGGTTCTCAGCCGTTTTATCTCCGTTTGAACCTGGGTTTTACTCATGTTTGGACCAAATAGAAGGAGGCTTGGATCATAAGATCTTGAAATCTGTGGTTTTTCTGTCTCCAGCTGCTGTATCTGATGAGCAGCTATGACATTTTTTACACGAAGCTGTACAATATCAAGATTATAAGGCTTTGATATAAAATCATTTGCCTTCATAGCAAGAGAACGTGCTTCCCCTTCTTTGTCTACCTGCGAAGTTATGATGACCGGAAGCTCCTTCATACGCTCATTCTGACGGATCTTTTCGAGAAGTTCAAATCCATCCATGACGGGCATCAGAAGATCCAGCAGGATAATATCGACTTTGTCGTAATTTTCCTGAAGATATTCCCAGGTTTGAAGACCGTTTTCTGTTTCTACGATACAGTACTGTGTTAAAAATACACTGCCCAGGATCTTTCGGTTGACCTCGATATCATCAACGATCACCATGATACGTTCGGGGATGGTATCAGTTACCTCCGGCATCTTTTCAAGAGCAAAATCTTGCAGCGGAGCAGTACTGTGCATCTCTGCAAATTCGGTAGTTTTCAATATTTCGGTAAATGCCGCTTCTGTCATAGGTTTTGCAAAATAGAAACCCTGTACATAGCTGCAGCCCATAGCTCGAAGAGAAAGAATCTGTTCCTGCGTTTCCACTCCTTCGGCAACGACCGAAAGATTCAGCCATTTTGCAAGGCTGATGATAAAACTAAGGATTCCTCTGCCGGAAGTGTTGTTGGCTTCGTTCTTTATAAATCTCATATCAAGTTTTAAAATATCAATCGGTACTTCCGCCAGCATATTCAGGGAAGAATATCCACTTCCAAAATCATCCATTTCTATGATAAAACCAACGCATCTAAGCTGTTTGACAACCTCGAAAATCTGTTCCGGATTCTCCGTATAGGCAGTTTCGGTTATCTCCAGATGCAGATACTGGATCGGGATATTGTATTTTTTGACCAAATCCTTCAGGATATAGGGCAGTTTCGGGTTGTACATGTCAGTTCTTGAGACGTTTACAGATATCGATATAGGATGAAGTCCTTTTTCTATGCGGTTCTTGATATATTGGCAGGCTTTTTCCCATACGTACTGATCCAGTTGGAGGATGAAACCATTTTTTTCGAAAAGAGGAATGAATTCTCCCGGATGCATGAAGCCAAGCTTCGGATGTACCCAGCGGACCAGTGCTTCTGCACCTACGATAGCCTCGCTGTCCAGATCGTATTTGGGCTGATAGTATACTTTGAATTGTTCTTCTTTTAGGGCAGTCTGCATGGAATCTGTGATAAATCTTTCGTTGAGCAGACGCTGCCGGATCTTATCATCGTAGATAGAAAACAGTACATCATACTGACCTTTGATCTCATCTACGGCAAGCTGGGCCCTGTCACACATGGCATTGATAGGCAGGGAAGAATCTGTGATCGGATAGATTCCATAGCGTGCCTTGATCTGGATCTGAATAGGAAATTCATTGAATTTGTCAATACACGGGTGAAATAGAGAATCTGTGTACTCCACCAGATGAGGCAGAAAGATAAAAAATATGTCTGCTCCAAAATGGCTGCATATAGAAATCCCCTTGCCGAATTCGATAAGGCATGAGGCGATATATTTTAAAAGATCATCTCCGACACTCATTCCGAAGGTATCATTGATAAGCTTGAATCGTTCGATATCAAGGCAGATCAGGTCATATTCAGAATAAGGATTTTCATCCAGAATCTCTGTTACTTTCTTGAAGAAGAATTGCTTGTTGTATAATCCGGTTAGTTCATCTTTTTCTATAGAATTAATAAGAGCAGCATTTTCGCGTAATTTTATGAGATTGGCAAGACGATGGCAGATGATACTTGCGTTATAAGGCTTTGTAATAAAGTCCTGTGCGCCAAGAGCCAGTGCTTTGATCTCAGATTCGTCTCTGCTTGTGGTAGATGATACAATTACAGGAATATTGGATAAAACCGGGTCATCTTTGATAACTCGAAGTACCTCATATCCGTCCATTTCGGGCATAACGATATCAAGAATGACAGCTGAAATTATGTTTGCATGCTGTTTAAGAAGTTCCAGACATTCTTTTCCATTACATGCGTATAAGATATTATAATCATTGGATAAAATTCCACCTAATATCTGTCGATTGATCAAATGATCATCAGCGACCAGAACAGTTGATTTATTAGCCATATGCTTCCTCCTCAGTGGGACATCTAACATAAGTTTACTACAGTTTTGCACATGTTTCAATGTGTTGGTGAGGACAAAAAACGGAGAAAACAATACCGATTTCGTAAAAGTATGTTATAATGAGCGCGAATGTGCCGAAACGCAAGAAAAACAATGCCAAATTTGACAGGATGAACGATGTGTGATTTCGCATGAGGAGCTGGCGGTACATTTGGAAAATGAAGTGTATATAAGAAATATGTGAAGAATATATCGGAAAGATACAAATTGATCTTACAGGGAAAAGTATGGAGGATATGATGGATTATCTATTACATAATATATCGATAAACTTAAAACGGATAAGAAAATCAAAGAAAATGAGTTTGGATGTGGTGGCAGAACAGACGGGAGTGAGCAAGAGTATGCTTGCCCAGATCGAGAGGGGAGAGGCTAATCCTACGATCGGTACGTTGGGAAAGATAGCCAGTGGACTTCGTATAGAATTTGATTCTCTTTTGGAAGCACCTTCTCAGGATACCTGGATCATGTCAGTGGAAGATACCATGCCAACGAAGGAAATCCAGGGGCAGTACCGGGTATGGACTTGCTTTCCTTATGAAGACAATAGAAAGATAGAACTGTACAGGATCGATATTGAACCGGGTGGAGAATATTTTAGTGGTTCTCATGGTGAGAAAACGAGGGAATATATATCAGTGTCGAAGGGGGTTCTGACGATGCTTATAGAGGATAAGGTGTATACGATATCGGAAAATGAGGTGTTCCGGTTTGAATCGGATAAGGTGCATAGGTATTGTAATAAGACGGAGCGGGTGGTTAGTTTGATGACGTTTTTTGTGTTTTATTGATGGGTGTGGGACGGGGACGCTCTCCGGTGCCGGGCACTCGGTGGCGTTTGGCGGGGCGCAGGGGCAGGTTCCTTGCTGGAAAAATCTAAGTGTGGGAAGGGGTGTCTCTTCTGGGATCGGTCATATTCGGCACGTATGCTGATGCATACGCACCTCAGATGACCTTGATATGTGCTTTGGTCAGCACATATCACCCAGAAGAGACACCCCTTCCCGCACTTGATTTTTCACAGCGCGGCCCCGATGCCCCTGGACCCCGCCAAACACCACCGAGTGCCCGACACCGGAGAGCTGTTGGTGGGATGGGGAGAGGAAAAGAGGTAAGCGAGTTAAAATGACTAAGTGAGTTTGGTGATTTGTTTTCCATGTATAGGGCAGGGGGAGTTAAGTTATTTGCTTGATTTTGTGAGATATCAATAATGGGTGACTAGGGGTATACGGCAGAAAAACGTTATCTGATGCCGCGATAAGAGTGTGTTTGCCTGGACATTAAGGGGAAAAAGAGTTGTGAAGAATGAAAAGTGGTATATACAAAGAAAATCACAGATTCTGCCTCAAGATACGGGAATAGCGAGGCACAGCAGGTGGAAAAATCTGCCAGTGCCCTGTAAGCTACTTTATTTAGAGAAATCACGCAGAATCTATATTAAATCTATATAGAACGAGGCAACAATTGATATTTTTTTCCAGATACCCCGGAGCCAGCCAATAAAGCGATACAGGATATGCGACGTATATTTATCTCAAATCCAACCACAACCAGCCATTCAGAAGCGGTCCCTCTCACACTTAGATTTTCCCAGCGAAGGTCTCTGCCTGCCTCACCCCGATCCCCTCCTCCCAACGCCTGCTCCTGAATGGCGTCCTTCTTGTTTAAAAATAAAATGTGCACTATGCTGCACAAATCCCCTCAAAATATCTAAAAAAATTTTATAAAAGTGTATTGACAAAACTTTCCCCACTGTGATATTGTAAGCGTGTGCAAAATATTGGACGAGTTAATTTTAAGCAAAGGTGCTTAGTTCTTCCTAAGGGAAGAAACCACCTTTGCTTTTTTTATTTTCTACATCAATTATAATTCACGGGAGGAAAATGAGATGAAATTGAAAGACACTGGATTGACAGGAGAGCAGATTAAAGGGTTAGTTAATAAGTACATGATCGAAACCTACGAGCGTTTTGATTTCCTTGCGGAGACAGCAAAAGACATGTATATGTACGATGCCAACGGAGATGCATATCTTGACTTTTATGCAGGTATCGCAGTTAACAGCACTGGTAACTGTAACGAGAAAGTAGTTGCAGCAGTTCAGGAGCAGGCTGCAGAGCTGATGCAGACATTCAATTATCCATACACGATTCCACAGGCACTCTTAGCTGAGAAAATCTGTACAACCATCGGAATGGACAAGATCTTTTATCAGAACTCTGGTACAGAGGCAAATGAAGCAATGATCAAAATGGCCAGAAAATATGGCGTTGAAAAATATGGTCCTGAAAAATACGAAATCATCACAGCAAAATCTTCTTTCCATGGAAGAACATTTGGTTCTATGAGTGCTACAGGACAGCCGGATAATGCATGCCAGATCGGATTTGGCGGTATGACACCTGGATTCGTATATGCAGATTACAATGATCTTGAATCTTTCAAATCAGCTGTGACAGATAAAACGATCGCAATCATGGTTGAGCCGGTTCAGGGTGAAGGCGGAGTTATTCCAGCTACACCAGAGTTCCTGACAGGACTGAGAAAACTTTGTGATGAGAAAGGCCTTCTGCTCTTGCTTGATGAAGTACAGACAGGATGGTGCAGAACTGGTGCAGTAATGTCTTATATGAACTACGGAATCAAACCAGATGTAGTTTCTATGGCAAAGGCAATGGGCGGTGGAATGCCGATCGGTGCTATCTGTGCGACAGAAGAAGTAGCAAAAGCATTTTCCATGGGATCTCATGGTACAACATACGGAGGACATCCAGTAACATGTGCAGCTTCCCTGGCACAGATCAATGAGCTTCTGGACCGCGACTGTGAAGGAAATGCAAAGAAGATGGGTGACTATTTCATGGGTCTTCTGAAAACACTTCCACATGTAAAAGAAGTAAGAGGACAGGGACTGCTTGTAGGTGTTGAATTTGATGACAGCCTTAAAGGAGTAGATGTAAAACATAAATGTTTTGATAAGAAGCTTCTTATTACAGCAATCGGAGCACATATCATTCGTATGGTTCCACCATTGATCCTTACAAAAGAGGATTGTGACAAAGCATTTGCAATCATTAAAGAATCTGTAGAAGAGCTGGCATAATTCATTTAACATAAAATCAAAATGGATAGAGCAAAGGAGTGATGACAGATGAAACATATGATTATCACAATAGGTTGTGAGTACGGAAGCGGCGGTCCTGAGATCGGACGTATGCTGGCTGACAAGTATGAGATTCAGTACTATGACAGAGACCTGGTAGACAGTGTAGCAGAGCAAACGGGTGCTGACAGGGAACTGGTAGAAAAAGCAGATACAACAATGTCAAAAGTAAAATACAAATTTGAGACAAAGTTTGGTCCGAGATATGGAAATCTTGTGGATAAAATGGTGGCCATCCAGTTCAATGTTATCCAGCAGTTCGCAAAAGAATCTTCCTGTGTTATTATCGGACGATGCAGCGATTATGTACTGAAAGACAGAGACGATTGTATCAGGATTTTCGTGTATGCACCGGAAGAAGAGAGAATCAAAACCGTTATGGAAAAAGAAAATCTCTCAGAGAAGGATGCAAAAGAAAAGATAGAATATTTTGATGAGGCATTACATGCAAGATACAAATATATGACCGGTACCTACCGTGGAGACCGTAGAAACCGCCATCTGCTGATAGACAGCAGTGTACTTGGATGGGAAAAGACAGCAGATTACATCAAAGAATTTGTAGATACAAAATTTGGCTATAAAGAATAATTGATTACAAAGATAAAATCAATAATTGAATAAAACAAATATGACAATGGCGTTATAGAAAGAAATTCTTTTTATAACGCCTGTTTTTTATTTATTGGCACAACTAATATTTATTGAATTCATCGAAAAAAAGGAGGAGCAATATGGAAAACAAAAGTAAGTCAGAATTTGACAAGGTATTTAGTGCATGGGACATATTGGTTATCGCATTTGGTGCGATGATCGGATGGGGATGGGTAGTATCCTCAGGAAGCTGGATCCAGAGCGGTGGTGTATTTGGTGCAGTTCTTGGATTTGTAATCGGTGGTATCATGATTTTCTTCGTAGGTCTGACCTATGCAGAGCTTACAGCAGCCATGCCGCAGTGTGGTGGAGAACATGTATTTAGTTATAAAGCAATGGGTCCTGTTGGATCATTTATCTGTACCTGGGCTATTATTCTTGGATATGTCAGCGTTGTATGTTTTGAGGCGTGTGCACTTCCAACAATCATTCAGTATATCTATCCTGGATTCTTAAAAGGATATATGTATACGATCGCAGGATTTGATATCTATGCTTCATGGGTTGCAGTTGCTATTCTTGTTGCTGTTTTCATTACATTTATCAATATCCGCGGTGCGAAAACTGCAGCTATCCTGCAGACAGTCCTCACTGTTATCATCGGTGGCGTTGGTATCCTTCTGGTTGTGGCATCTGCGATCAATGGTGATGTATCAAACTTCAGTGGACAGATGTTTGCAGGTTCTGATTCAGGAAGTATCATTGGAAATGTAGTAAGAGTTGCACTGATGACACCATTTTTCTTCATTGGATTCGATGTAATCCCTCAGGCAGCTGAGGAAATCAATGTTCCTCTGAAGAAAATCGGTAAAATACTGATCCTGTCTATCGTACTTGCAGTAGCATTTTATGCACTGGTTATCATCGGTGTTGGTTATATCATGAATGCAACAGAGATCGGATCTTCCATGGAAGGTTCAGGTCTGGTAACAGCTGATGCGATGGCAAAAGCTTTCAGCAGTACAATGATGTCAAAAGTTCTGATCATTGGTGGTATGTGTGGTATCGTAACAAGCTGGAACTCATTCCTGATCGGCGGAAGCCGTGCGATGTACTCCATGGCAAAATCATACATGATTCCTCGTGTATTTACAAAATTACATCCAAAATTCAAAACACCTACAACAGCACTTTACCTGATCGGTGGATTGTCTATCCTGGCTCCATTCTTTGGTCGTGCAATGCTTGTATGGATCGTAGATGCAGGTAACTTTGGATGTTGTCTGGCTTACTGTATGGTATCAGCTTCCTTCATCATCCTTCGTTCCAAAGCACCGGATATGGCTCGTCCATATAAAGTAAAACATTATAAAATCGTTGGATGTATCGCAGTAGCTATGTCAGGTCTTATGGTAGTGATGTATATGATCCCGGGTTCAGGCTGTGCTCTGGTATGGCAGGAATGGATCATGGCAGGCGGCTGGGCAGTACTTGGTATCGCCTTCAGCGTTGGCTGTAAAGTAAAATATGGAAAATTATTTGGCTCTCATATCGACGTAGAAGTGGATGAGCTGAGTGAGATGGAAGAAAAATCAGAAATAGGCGGTGAAATGGCTTGAGTGAGAGAGTAACGCTTGTAGTAACTAAATCAGGTTGTCCGAATTATAAGGTAGGGGATCAGATTGTGTTTGATGGTCCTGTGATAAATAAGGAAGAAAGTGGCACACTGTGTATGACAGCTATCAATGCTCTTTATCCGTTTGTATTTGGAGCACGGAAAGGGTATGTGTGGGAATCACCTATGCAGTGCCCGGATTGTGGGGAAAGTGTTACTTTTGAGTTTTTGAAATAGTTTGATGGGGGAATCCTTCTTGAGTGGTGGCTTGGGGAGGGTTCCTTTTTGGTTGGTATGGGGACGCTTTTAAGAGCCGTGTATCCAGCGGTGTGGAGGGGGAGTGGAGCTGGGGCTGTAAAAGGCTAAGCGTGAGGAGGGACGATTCTGTGGGGATCGGACATATTCGGTCCGTATGCTTGATGCATACGTACCTCAGATGTCCTTGTTGTGTGCTTTGGTAAGCACACAACACCCCGCAGAATCGCCCCTCCTCGCGCCAAGCCTTTTATCAGCCCCAGCTCGACACTCCCCTTCCACACCACTGGATACACGGCTCTTGAAAGCTGTTGGTGGTGACGGGAGGGAAAAGCGCGGGCAGAAGTGATCCGGGAGCCACTGCAAGCGGTTTGGAATAACTGCAGTGAACTAGGAGCTATCACAGGCGGTTCGAGTTGACTGAGGTAAATTATGTTTCGTTTTGTCCGTGGCCAACAGCAGCCAACCAACCACACCTACCCCTCAGCGTACCTCCTGGTTGTTCACTGGGGCAATGACAAGCAAAATTCGCCTCCTGCCCTGTGTCAGGACTAATAACGCGGCAATAGTATAAATCTGTTGTAGATGCCCCAATTCACTTAAAATCATCGTGCCCGGCTAGGCAAAAACGGAATATATTTTTGTCTTTTTGTGTATATGCCCCGCTGAATCAGCATTAGCCGGGGAGACATCACTATTTTCTTCGTTGACATCAAAGTTCTTTCTTCCGTGTGTCTTGCAAAGCGTGTTGCTGAACAATGAATGGACAGTAACCAAACCTCCTGGCGTCCCCTTGCCCCAATTAATTCCTTTACATCACCTTCATCCTAAAGTATAATACTTTTATCAAATACTTTATTAAATGGGTGGTATGTATGAAGAAGATTTTGGAAAAGAAAAGCATGGCAAAGAGCAGGATACTTGAATATATTTTGACACATGAGATCACTTCCAAAGCAGAACTTTCCAAGGAATTGAATCTTAGTATGCCGACAGTTTTATCAAATACAAATGAACTTATCGAAAAAGGGCTCGTAGTGGAAGTTGGGGAATATGAATCCACAGGCGGCCGCAAAGCAAAATCTTTGGGCGTGAACAAATCCTATTGTTATGCGATGGGGATGGATATTACGGCGAATCATGTGGGTATCGTTCTTGTGAATCTTGGAGGTGAGGTAGAGAAACGGGAGCGGATCCGCCTTCATTTTGCACCGGATATGTCTTATTGCAGCCAGCTGGCAAAGATTGCACAGGATTTTCTTGAAGGCCTTCCAATGAAAGAAAAGGTGTTGGGGATCGGTGTGTCGGTCCCGGGGATCATCAGCAAACAGGAAAATACCCTGTTAAAATCCCATGCACTTGGACTGGAAAACTATAGCCTGAATATGATGGGAAAATTGCTGCCGCTGCCATTTTACTTTGAAAATGATGCAAATGCAGCGATGTTGGCAGAAAATCCAGAGAAGTATACAGATGCAGTTTATCTTTCCTTGAATAATACGCTGGGCGGTGCTATCTGCATGGGGGGACAGCTTTTCCATGGACAGAGCCAGAAGGCAGGAGAATTTGGTCACATGGTGTTATATCCGGGCGGGAAGACCTGTTACTGCGGAAAGCAGGGGTGTGCAGATGCCTATTGTGCGGCAGGAGCGCTGCTGAAAGATGAAGAGGACACTTTGGAAGCATTTATGGAGCGTTTAAAAGGACAGGATGCGCAGACTATTGAAAGATGGGAAAAATATCTTGATGATCTGGCTATCCTGATCACGAATCTTCGCATGGTGTATGATACCGATATTATCCTGGGAGGAGATGTGGGAGGATATCTGCCGGATCATATGATCGAACTGGGCGAAAAAGTACTTCGGTACAATCGATTTGATCTGGACCTTAATTACCTGAAAAATTGTGCCTACCGTAAGGAAGCATCCGCTGTGGGCGTTGCGAAATATTTCCTGAGACAAGGGTAAAACAGAGGCAGATAAAAAAGATTGACAGAAACAAACAGTGCAAAATAGAGCAGACAAAAGCAGGTTGGATAAAAATAAATAAGATAGAAGCATATAAGACAGGGGGCGGCCCTTCCGAATCAAGTTATCACTTGAGAAAGAAGGGACCGCCTCCTGTTTTACATATTTTTGATTTGTGAAATATATACAAAAAAAGGAACCTTAGTTTGTATAAAAGGGAAAACATATAGCTTTTTATTGACAAATAATTCGATATGAATGATAATGTAATTACTTTAATAAAACGTTTAATAAAAGAGGAAACAAAAGAAATAATGACAGAAAAATACAAAGTGCAATGCATATTGTACGATACAAGTCATGAAAGAAAAAACACAAAACAAAAAGGAGAAGAAAATGATGTTAAAACAAATTATGACAAAACCGGGCGAAATTATCTTTGAGGAAGTGCCAGTGCCAGAACTGAAGAAAGATCAGGTTATGGTAAAGATTATGAATATAGGTATCTGTGGTTCTGATATCCATGTCTATCATGGAAAACATCCATTTACATCTTATCCGGTTACCCAGGGCCATGAAGTATCCGGGGAGATCACTGAGCTTGGAAGTGATGTCACAGGATTTTGCATAGGACAGAAGGTAACAATCGAGCCTCAGGTGTATTGTGGAGAATGTTATCCATGCCGCCATGGAAAATATAATCTTTGTGAGGAATTAAAGGTTATGGGCTTCCAGACAACCGGTACGGCTTCAGAGTATTTTGCTGTGGATGCATCCAAAGTGACACCGATTCCGGAAGATATGTCCTATGAAGAGGGAGCAATGATCGAGCCTCTGGCAGTGGCTGTTCATGGGGTAAAGCAGGTTGGAGACGTAAAAGGAATGAACATCGTGGTGATCGGTGCAGGACCGATTGGAAATCTGGTGGCCCAGACTGCAAAAGGAATGGGAGCAGCCAAAGTTATGATTACAGATGTGAGTGATCTTCGCCTTGAAAAGGCCAAAGAATGCGGAGTGGATGTCTGCATTAATACTATGAAGAAAAACTTTGGAGAGGCAATGGTTGAAACCTTTGGACCTGACAAAGCGGATGTGATCTATGATTGTGCAGGAAATAATATCACTATGGGGCAAGCCATTCAGTATGCAAGAAAAGGCAGTATTATTGTACTGGTTGCTGTATTTGCTGGAATGGCGCAGATCGATCTGGCAGTGGCAAATGATCATGAACTTGATATAAAGAGTACAATGATGTATCGCCATGAGGATTACATAGATGGGATCGCTCTTGTAAATGCTGGAAAGGTACATTTGAATCCTTTGATCTCAAAGACCTTTGCATTTAAGGATTATCTGAAGGCTTACCAGTATATAGATGATAATCGTGAAACAACAATGAAAGTTATTATTAATGTTCAAGAATAAGGAGATTGTGATGAAAAACGAGAACAATAACGGCAAAGTGCCGCTGCTGAGTAAGATAGCGTATGGATTTGGAGATGTGGGATGCAATTTCAGCTGGATGTTTGTCAGCAACTTTCTGATGATATTTTATACAGACGTATTTGGAATCAGCATGGCAGCGGTGTCTGGACTGATGTTGTTCTCCAGGTTTTGGGATGCCATCAATGATCCGATCATAGGTGGTCTGACCGATAAGACAAAATCAAGATGGGGAAGATATCGTCCCTGGCTGCTGATCGCAGCACCCATTACATCGGTCCTTTTGATCTTGGCTTTCTGGGCACATCCAGACTGGTCAAATACATCAAAGATCCTGTATATGATCATTACCTATTGTCTTCTGGTGTTGGGGTATACTTGTGTCAATATCCCTTATGGTACCTTGTGCGGGGCCATGACGCAGAATATTGATGAAAGGGCTAAGATCAATACATCAAGGTCTGTGGCGGCAATGATCGCCATTGGTATTATCAACATTATAACAGTGCCACTTATAACGATGTTTGGAAGTCAGAATGCGAAAGACGGTTATCTTATCGTAGCGATCATTTATGGCATTATATTTTCAGCCTGTCATTTCTTTTGCTTTGCAAAAACGAAAGAAGTTGTGGTGGTACCAGAGAAAAAGAAGATATCTCTTAAAGTTCAGTTAAAAGCAGTAATGCAGAACAGACCATATCTGCTTGCATTACTAGGTCAGGTTCTGTTCGGATTTACATTGTATGGAAGAAATGCAGATGTACTGTACTACTTTACCTATGTGGAGGGAAATGCATCATATTACGCAGTGTATTCTATGTGTATTATCATTCCATCGATCATTGGAGCCGCATGTTTTCAGCCGGTATTTAAAAAGACAGATAATAAAGGACGGACAGCTTCTATCTTTGCATTGCTTACAGGTATCTCGATGCTCGTGCTTTATCTGTTCAATGTGAAAGAAACACCGATTATGTTTTATGCAGTATCTGCTCTCACACAGTTTTTCTTTTCGGGATTTAACACTGCTATTTATGCGATCATTCCTGATTGTGTGGAATATGGACAGTGGAAAACAGGACTTAGAAATGATGGATTTCAGTATGCATTTATATCTCTTGGAAATAAAGTGGGTATGGCATTGGGAACTGCGCTGCTGGCAGGAATGCTTGGAAAATTCGGATATGTGGCCAATCAGCCTCAGAATCAGGAAGTTGTGCTGGTCATGAAACATGCTTTTACAACAATCCCGGGTATATTGTGGGTTGTAACAGCAGTTGTACTTTTCTTTTATCGATTGAATAAAAAGCGTTACAATGAAATTGTAGCAGAACTTCAGGGATAAAAAAAGAATCCTGCTTGCAGGATTCTTTTTTTATCTTATCCAACGATGCGCTTAATATAATTAGAAGTGTCCGAAGCCTGCTCTTTTAGTTCCTCCAGTTTTGGAGAATCCAGTGTACCTTCTTCCACTGCCAGCCGGTAAAATTCGCACTTATATGTTACCAGATCCAGAGAATTTTGCAGAAGCTGCATTTGTGTTTCCAGTTCTTTTTTTCGGTCTAAAAACATCTGATACCGTTTTTCGATTGTGGAATCGCCTTCTTTGCACCAGAGAAAGAAGGTACGGATATCTTTTAACTGCATACCTGTATTCTTCAGACATTCAACCATGTGGAGCTGTTGGATGTCTTTATCTTTAAAGACGCGGATGCCGCCTTCGGTACGTTCCACATTATCCAAAAGGCCTTCCTTGTCATAATAGCGCAAGGTAGAAACCGAAATATTTAAAAGCTGGGCGACCTCGCCGATGGAATATGTTTTCATAAGTAAAACCTCCTGAAGATAGACCTAAAGTCATGTTTATATATATTAAAAATATCATAAGCCCGAAAATACAGGTTCGTCAAGGAATATATTTTGGGTAAAACTTGATTTTATATGGAAAATGTAGTATAAAATACAATAAAAGGATTACTATCGACGAAGATGGCCGCGCGATAGTAGTCCTTTTTTTGTATCCTAAGACGAAAGGAAGGTACTGAATATGGAGTCATTGAAGAATCATTTGCAGAGCAGCCGCAATATTGGCCTGCTGTCGATCATCATATTTGTGGCAGTAGCAGTCTCCATGGTATTCAGTACCTACTATATGAATACATCGATCACTGCGGAGGAAAATGCCCAGAATAGAAGAATGCAGTATCGGCAGCAGGGAGAAAATCTTGCGGATGCATCGGATTATCTGACGGCAGAGGTGCGTTACTATGCGATCACAGGGCAGATCCAGCATTTTTATAATTATTGGTACGAGATACATGAAACAAAGCAGAGGGAGGAAGCTATCCAGGATTTTGAAAGCAGCAATCCGCCGCAGGAGGAAAAAGAACTTCTAGAGGAGGCAAAAAGATACTCGGATCTGTTGGTGGAGACGGAGACTTACTCGATGAAAATGATACTGACTGTGATGGGAGTATCTGAGGATCTTTATCCGGAGAATGAAAAATTATCTTCCTATATAAAAGATGTCCTCACCTATCAGTGGCCGGCAGACACCAAAGATCTGAGTGAAGATGAGATGCGTCAAAAGGCGATCGATATCTTATATGATGCGGATTATGAGAACTACAAGACGCAGATCATGACCCCGATCGAGGAGTTTCAGACGGTGATGAATGACCGGCTGGATCAGGAGGTAGAGGAAAAGAAAAATAATACGAGAGCAGCTACTGTGATCCAGGTGATCCTGGCATTCATATCCATAGGTGCGATCGGATTTCTCTTGAGTTTGATGAATAACCTCTATATCAGGCCGTTAAAAAACTACACAAGGGAGATCAAACGGAGCGAAAATCTTTCTCAGGGAGATTACACCGATGAAGATGGTGCTCTTGAAATCTTAGACGCAAAAATCGTACCCTACGGAGCACGGGAACTGGTGCATTTTGCAGATTCCTTTAACCGCTTGATCGACCGCTTTTTCCAGGAGCTGTGCCAGAGAAAAAATGCCCAGGAAAATATGCGAAAAGCAAGAAATGAAGCGGAACTGGCAAATCAGGCAAAAAGTGTTTTCCTGGCACAGATGTCCCATGAACTGCGTACCCCGCTGAATGCTATCGATGGATATACAGATCTGCTGGATGGCACTCCACTGAAAAATGAACAGAAAAAATATGTGCAGAATATCCGATATTCCTCCAATGGACTTTTGGAATTGATCAATCAGATCCTTGATTTTTCCAAGATTGAATCCGGGCATCTGGAAATGGAAGAGATTGATTTTGATATGAGGGAGATATTAAAAGAAGTGAGAGGAGTCATGGAGAATCAGGCGAAGCAAAAGGGGCTGTATCTGTATATGGAGATGGATGAGCGGATACCGGAAGTTTTGATCGGAGATCCGCTGCGAATCCGTCAGCTTTTACTGAATCTGATCGGAAATGCGGTCAAGTTTACCGCAAAAGGAGGAGTTATAGTGCGGCTCAGGCTTGAAGAACAGGAAGAAATAGAGTTTGCGGGAGAGGTGCTAAAGGAACCCAGGTGCTGTATTCGGTTTGATGTGATCGATACGGGAATTGGAGTGAAAAAAGAGGTAAAGAGGAAAATCTTTCAGCCATTTATGCAAAGCGACAGCTCGGTGACAAGAAAGTACGGGGGGACGGGGCTTGGGCTTCCCATTTGCAGTCAGATCGTCATGCTGTCGGGAGATAAGAACCATCGGCTGCATCTGGAAAGTGTGGAAGGAAGAGGCTCGGATTTTTATTTCCGTATGGATTTTCCCATATCAGAATCGGCCAAAGTACAGGAGAAAGATCCAGAGGAGATATCTGGACGGATCCCAAACTTTGAAGGACGAAGGATCCTTGTGGTGGATGATAATATCATCAACATCCAGGTGGAAACGGCGATGCTCCAGGTGTGTCATGTGGATGTGACATCGGCTGAAGGCGGAGAAGAGGCAGTACAGATATTAAGCAATGATCCAGGAATAGAAATGATCCTTATGGATATCCGAATGCCTAAGATGGATGGGTATGAGACTGCAAGAAAGATCAGGAAAATCCCCGGTTATGAGAAAACGCCGATACTGGCATTGACCGCCGATGCTATGGCCGAGGTGCGAAGGAAGGCTAAACAGGCAGGTATGAATGGGTGCATCCTGAAACCGGTGAAGCAGGCAAAACTTTTTGAGAAAATTGGCCAATACCTGAAGGAAACAGAGGCGCATATATCGGAGAAAATGAGAGAAGATGTGCAAATGCCGGCAAGCCCGATAGTGGCTGGATACACACAGGAAGAAGAGGAAGGTTTACTTTATTTTGATGAAAACCATCTTCTCCTCCAACTGGGAGGAAACAGGCAGGCAATGACTGCCATCGTGGAATCATTTTTGCAGAGGCACAAAGAGGATGGTCATTTGCTGCAGGACTGCCTGGGAAAACAGGAACAAAAAAAGGCAGAGGACCTGATCCATACCTTAAAAGGACTTGCCGGAAATATGAGCTGCAGGCCATTGTATGAAAGCTGCATGCGTCTTTTGAAAGAATTGCGGAGCCAGCAGCCTCCATTAAATAAGGATCATATAAAGGAATATGGGGATTTTTGCCAGATTCACACAAAGACAGTCGAATATCTGCAGCGAACAATGGATGAGTGGAAGCAAAAATCAGAGACAGAGACCATGGAGCAAATGCAGCGGCAAAGGGATCCAAGTGAAAGTCAGGAAAATCCGAACCAGGATCCAGCTCAGAATTCGAATCCAGAAGACGGTGCGTTTGATATTGTGGAACAGATTAAAGAACTATGTGAGAACTGTGAAGCTGAGGCGGCAGTGGTGATAGAAATGAATATGACGGAGCTTAGCCGGAGGCTTGGTGCAGACCGTGCCGGGCGGATGCGGCAGCACAGTTTAAACTATGATTTTGAAGGAGTGTTGGAATGCCTTGCCGTTCGGGAGGGCTGATGAGGAAGGGAGATGAGGAGGATGTATCGTGTCATGCTTGTGGAGGACGACAGTGCAGTAAGATATGTTTATTCCAGAATGAAAGAGTGGGGCAAACAGGGATTCTACATAGATTGTGAGGCGGGAAACGGCAGTCAGGCCATGGCGATGCTAAAAGACCATCCGGTAGATATCATATTTACAGACATCAGGATGCCGCTCATGGATGGGATTGCTATGATGAAAATGATCCGGCAGACATACCCACAGATTCTGTTCGTGCTGATCAGTTCTTATAATGAATTTGAATATGCAAGAGAAGGGCTGAAACTGGGAGCACTGGATTACCTGTCTAAACCTATGGAAGAAAAAGATCTTGCCGAGGTCCTGATGAGGGCAGGAACTATCCTTGAATCGCGGGAAAGCGACAGCATGCTGAAGAAAATGCGGGAACTGTATGGCAGCCGGATCGACGAACAGGATTCGGTGCTGATCAATATGTGCAGATATCTGGAAGAAAATATGGATCAAAACGTAACGGTGGAGGAAGTGGCAGACGAGCTGAATCTGAATAAGGATTACCTTGGAAAGCAGATAAAAAGCAAAACAGGTCAGAGCTTTCGTACACTTTATAATCAGATCAAGATGGAATACGCAAAGGATATGCTGAAAAATGGAAACCAAAAGGTATACGAGATCAGCGAAAGCCTGGGTTATACCTCCTCTGATTACTTCACCCAGCAGTTCAAAAAATGCGTGGGAATGACGCCGGCAGAATACAAAAAACTAAAAATATCGGATTTTTAATGGAAAATATCGGTTTTTTCATGTGGGAGGACCTGCTTTTCTATGGTAAATTATCAATATCAGATAACTGATGAATGGAACAGACGACGAAGTCATTGCCGATTAATTTTGGCGGTGGCTTTTTTTCGTTATATAGCATAAATTGTATGTTCAAAATGTTCCATGAGGAGGCACCCAAAATATTGAAAGACATAGAAAGGTGAGGTAATTATTATGAAAAAAAGAGTGGTAAGCGGATTACTGGCAGTGATGATGGGATTATCTTTGATGACAGGCTGCGGTGCAGCAGGAAGCGGAGCATCAGGCAGCGACAGTGGTGACACAGTGACAGTAGGACTTCTTCATTCTATGACAGGTTCTATGGCTATCTCAGAGCAGGCAGTCCTGGATGCAGAGAAACTCGCAATTAAAGAAATTAATGCAGATGGCGGAGTTTTAGGACGCCAGATAGAATATCAGGAAGAGGACGGAGCATCTGATCCTTCCACATTTGCCACAAAGGCAGAAAAACTGATCGATCAGGACGGCATCTCAACCGTGTTTGGATGTTGGACATCTTCATCAAGAAAAGCTGTAAAATCTATCTTTGAAGATTACGGTGCATTGCTTTTCTATCCGGTACAGTATGAAGGAATGGAATCTTCAGAAAATATCGTTTATACAGGAGCAGCACCAAACCAGCAGATCGTTCCGGCTATCGAATATCTGGTGGATCAGGGATATACCAAGTATTTCCTTCTCGGTTCTGACTATGTATTCCCACGTACAGCAAATATGATCATCAATGCACAGGTGGAAGCAGCAGGACTTGAAGTTGTCGGTGAAGAATATGCAGATATGGATCAGACAGATTTTGCAGCGATCATCGCTAAGATCGAAGAGGCACAGCCGGATGTTATCATCAATACATTAAATGGTACCGGTAACGTTTCCTTCTTCAAACAGATGTCTGAGAAAAATTATACAAGCGAAGATTATATGACAATGTCATTCTCTATCGCAGAGGAAGAAGTATCCACGATCGGATCTGATATCCTGAACGGACATATGGTTTCATGGAATTATTATCAGACAACAGAAACAGAAAAAAATACAGAATTTGTTGAAGCATATAAAGCAGAATATGGTGAGGATCGTGTGACATCCGACCCGGCAGAGGCAGCATACGATGCAGTTTATCTTTGGAAAGCAGCTTGCGAGAAAGCAGAAAGCTTTGAAGTAGAAGATGTACTGGCAGCTATCGATGGCGGAGATATCGCTTATGACGCACCGGAAGGAACAGTAACGATCAATGGTGACAACCAGCATCTTGCAAAACCGGTCCGCATCGGACAGGTTCAGGACGATGGTCTGATCTATGAGGTATATTCAACAGATGGACCGGTAGATCCAGATCCATATCTGGAAACATATGACTGGGCAGTAGAAGCAGGAATCAAACCATTAGAGTAAATATAGATGAAGCAGGAGGTGCAAAGGTATGGCATTAATGAATACATTATTTAACGGGCTCAGCCTTAGTTCCATCTATTTGCTGGTGGCGCTCGGCCTGGCGGTCACATTTGGACTCATGGGTGTGATCAACATGGCCCATGGAGAATTTGTGATGATTGGCGCTTACGTGACCTTTATTACACAGGAAATCATCGGCGGCAATGGCAGTGTGGCATATTTGTTGTCCATACTGGTAGCATTTCTGACAACATTTGTACTGGGATGTATCCTGGAAAAAGTATTGATCACAAGACTATATGGAAGAAAAATAGACAGTCTTCTGGCTACCTGGGGAATCAGTTTGATTCTCCAGCAGGCCGCCAGGAGTATCTTTGGCTCTCAGGGAGTGAATGTCAATGCACCTGCATTTTTGAAAAGTGGATTGACGATCGGAGGATGTACTTTTGCTTATAATCGTATCTTTATCATCGGACTGGTAATTGTATGGCTGCTGACGGTGTGGCTTTTGATGAACAAAACTTCCTTCGGTGCAAAGATGAGAGCGACCATGCAGAACCGTGCCATGGCACAGTGTATGGGAATCAATTCGAAAAAAATCGACTGTATCACCTTTGGGATCGGATCTGGTCTGGCAGGAGTAGCGGGATGTTCTATCGCACTTCTTGGATCGGTAGATTCCACAGTGGGACAGAATTACATAGTATATTCGTTCATGACGGTAGTACTTGGCGGTGTTGGCAATCTGATCGGAACAGTGATCGGTGCCATGATCATCGGCTTCTCAAGTATCTTTGTGGAAGCGTACCAGAGTGCATCGATCGCAAGAGCAATCGTACTTCTTATCATCATTGTATTCCTGCAGTTTAAGCCAAAAGGATTATTCGTGATTCGAAGCAGAAGTCTGGATGAGGAATAGGAGGGAGCGACGATGAAAAAATTAGCGGGTTTAAAAGGAAAAGGAAATCATCTTTGTTTTTTGATCATAGCTGTGCTTCTGGCAGCCAGCCCTCTGCTGGTATCCTCCACATCCATGATTCAGTTTTTAGGAAAATGCATGTGCTTTTCCATCGTGGCGATCGCGCTGGATCTGATCTGGGGTTATACAGGAATGCTCAGTCTGGGACATGGTATCTACTTTTGTCTTGGCGGGTATGGAATGGCGATGTATCTGAGACTGCGTGACAATGGCGGACAGCTCACTGACTTTATGCAGACGGGTGGTCTGGAAGAACTTCCGGTATTCTGGAGACCATTTCAGCATTTTCCATTGGCTCTGCTCTTTATCATACTGATACCTACCGTGCTGGCAGGTGCGATCGGATTCTTTATCTTTAGAAGCAGGATCAAAGGTGTGTATTTTTCCATTATCACTCAGGCACTGACCTGGGCAGCATATTCACTTTTTATTGCAAATTCAAAGTATACCGGCGGCAACAATGGTATCACTGATTTTAGTTCTCTCCTAGGAAGCACACGAGGACCGGCAAACAGGGGAAACCTGCTCACTCTATTCTGGGTGACGCTGCTGGCACTGATCCTTGTTTATATGCTGGCATCATTTTTAGTAAACCGGAAGTTTGGAAAATTGTTGATCGCTATCCGTGATGGAGAGAACAGAACATTTTTCTCAGGATATTGTGTAAATAATTATAAAAACTTTATCTATACCTTATCAGCGATCCTGGCAGCTATCGGTGGAGCACTTTATGTCAACTTTAATGGCAGCATCACTCCATCACAGATGACGATTTCTTATTCCATTACGATGGTGATCTGGGTTGCAGTAGGAGGAAGAGGAACAATCATCGGCGCAGTGATCGGAGCATTTTTCATCAACCTGTGTGAATACAACTTGAGTTCAGGTTCTCTGGCAGATATCTGGCAGTATATCATTGGTATTATCTTCTGCGTTACGATCGTATTCTTCAAAGGTGGGATCGTGGGAATCTTCAGAGATCAGATACCGGCTTTGTTAAAAGGACGCGGTAAGAAAAAGGAGGTGGCGTAAATGTCAAAGACAAATGAAAATGTGCTGAATATCAAGCATGTTTCCGTTATATTTGATGGATTCAAGGCCTTGACAGATGTGGATATTCAGGTGAAACGCCATTCCATTCATTTTTTTATCGGGCCGAATGGTGCCGGTAAGACAACACTTCTTGACATCATCTGTGCCAAGACGAAACCGACCTCAGGAACGGTACACTATTATCCAAAAGGCAGGGAGGATATCCGTCTGACAGGGATGAAGGAGTATAAGATCGTAAATGAAGGAGTAGGAAGAAAGTTCCAGGTTCCTTCGGTATTCGTAGAATTGACTGTATTTGAAAATATGGTGCTCTCGCTGAAAGGCCATAAGGGCGTGTGGGAATCCATTTTTTATAAAGTATCTAAAGCGGATAAAGAGCAGATCATGGAAGTACTTAAGAAAGTAGGACTTCAAGATCGTATCGATATACAGGCGGGTTCCCTTGCCCATGGAGAAAAGCAGTGGCTTGAGATCGCCATGCAGCTGGTGCAAAAGCCAGAGATCATCATGCTGGACGAGCCGGCGGCAGGTATGGGAAAGCCGGAGACATTTAAGACGGGAGAACTGCTTAAAGAGATCAAAAAAGAATGTACGATCATCGTGGTGGAACACGATATGGATTTTGTGAAGCAGATCGCAGACACCGTGACAGTGCTTCACGAGGGCAAGGTGCTGATGGAAGGAAATATATCGGATGTGCTGGCAGACCGGACGGTCCAGGCAGTTTATCTGGGAAGGGGCGGTGAACGAAATGCTGAAGATCAATAAAATGTGTGCCTGTTACGGGGAAAGCAGTGTGATCCGTGATCTTGATCTGGATGTGGCAGATGGGAAAATCGTATGTCTGATCGGGAGAAATGGTGTGGGCAAGAGCACAACATTGAAAAGTATCATGGGTCTTGTAAGTACACCGGAAGGAAGCATCACACTGGACGGCACGGAGATCATCAAAATGCCCACCTATGATCGGGTAAAGCTGGGAATCGGCTATGTGCCTCAGGGAAGAGATATTTTTCCCCAGATGACAGTTCAGGAGAATCTGGAGCTGGGACTTCAGGCGGCAGGAAAGGGAAAAAAGATACCAGATTATATCTACGATCTGTTTCCTATTCTCCCTGAATTTGCAAAACGACGGGGAGGAGATTTGTCAGGAGGACAGCAGCAGCAGCTGGCGATCGCAAGAGCTTTGGTCACCGGGCCGAAGATATTGATCCTTGATGAGCCTACAGAGGGAATCCAGCCGTCTATCATCCAGGATATCGGTCGGGCAATCAAACGAGTGAATAAGGAGCTGGGGATCACAGTGCTGATCGTGGAACAATATTTGGATTTTGTATTGAATATTTCTGATTATATTTATATTATGGAGAAAGGAAATATCGTTATGCAGGGAGAGACAGATAAACTTCCGGCAGAAGAAGTACAAAAGATGATGACGGAGTAAGACGGGAAAGGAAAACAGAAGACCGGTCGGATACTGCGGACTAAGGGGCAGTGAAAGAGGCAGGCAGCGATAAGAAAGGTGGGTGTGGGATGCCGGAAAATGAAGCATATTCTGTACTGGTTGTGGATGACAGTCCGGAACAGATACGATACATCAGTGAGATACTAAAACCGGAGGGGTGCAGAATCTATGCGGCGACATCCTGTGCAGCTGCATTTAAGATATTGAAGCAGCATCTGCCAAATCTTATTATCCTTGACATTGTCATGCCGGATATGGATGGATTTGAACTTTGTAAGATCCTGAAAGCAGATGAACGGACCGTGGACATTCCCGTGATATTTGCAACGGCCTATCATGATTCAGATTATCTGGGAGAAGGATTTGCCGTGGGCGGCTGTGATTATCTTATTAAGCCATTTATCAGGGAAGAATTACTGGAACGGGTGAAGGTAAGGATACGCTTGTCCAGAAAGAGGATAGAGATCCAAAGGGCATATGCCGAACTTGATAAGTTTTGCTATACCGTATCCCATGATATCCGGGCACCGCTTTATGTGATACGCCAGCTGACACAGCTTTTGGCCGATGAGGTCAAAGACGGGGATCCCCAGGAGGCTCAGAAAATCTGCCAGATGATCCTGGATAAAGCATCTCAGGCAGCAAATATGACAGATGGTCTCCATCGGTTCTCGAAAGCATTTTATCAGAATATCGATCGGACAGAGGCGGATGTGGATCAGATGTTTGAAGAGGTATTCGGAGAATTGTCCATGTTGGAAGGGGACAGAAAGATAGAGTTTGAAAAGGAAAAACTTCCCAAAGTGATAGGCGATCCTCTTCTTATACGGCTGGTGATCCAGAACATCCTGAGTAATGCGATCAAGTTTACCAGGAACCGAAAGACGGCAAAGATCACTGTGAAAGCAGAAAATACGGCGCATCATCAGTCTTATATCGTGACAGATAATGGGATAGGTTTTGATGAGAAGTATTCGGAAGAATTATTTCAGATCTATCACCGGCTTCATACAAGGGAAGAATATGAAGGGGATGGTATCGGACTTGCTACGGTGAAACGGATCATGATGCGTCATGGCGGGAAGGTTGATATCGAATCAAAACCGGATAAGGGGACCAGCGTCCGCCTGATTTTCCCATTGGATTGAGCGGCAGATGGAAGATGAAAAAAAGGAGAGAATGTGTATGGAGCATTATGTGATTACGATTGCCAGAGGATTTGGCAGCGGTGGTAAAGAAATCGGAAATAAGCTTGCACAGAGACTTGGAATTCCCTGTTATGAATCTCAGATCCTGAAGATGGCTTCTGAGTACAGCGGGATCAGCGAAGCTCTTTTTAATAAAGCGGATGAGAGACTGATGGAGAAAAAAACCATACTTGGATATCTGAAGCAGGTTCCATTTACCTCTATCGCAGAGCCTTACATGAAGGAATTTACTTCAGACGTGAATCTGTTTAATATACAGGCAGAGATCATCCGAAAGCTGGCAGTTTCCCAGTCCTGTGTGATCGTTGGGAAATGTGCAGATTATGTGCTGAAAGGATTTCCAAATGTGGTCAGTGTTTATATTGAGGCTCCGAGACATGCCTGTGTGGATTCCATTGTCCGCAAGATGGGAGTGTCCAAGGATGAGGCGAACCGTCTGATCGAGAAAACAGATAAATATCGTTCCAATTATTACCGTTACTATACGGGTGGCGAGAAATGGACGAATCCTATCAACTATGATCTCACACTGAACAGTGCCCGGGTAGGCCGGGAGCGATGCGTGGATGTGCTGGAGTGGTACACAAAGAACAAGCTGGCGGCGGTATTTGAAAGCCGAAGAAAAGCACAGGAAGAGAAGCTTGCAAAAAAATAAATGATCAGGAAATAGAAAGTCTTGTGGAGTATAAAAAATATTCCACAGGACATTTTGAAGTATTAGGAAGGTACACAACCCTTGAAAAATAAAAAATAGGAGGACATCTGTATGCATTTAACACCGAGAGAACAGGACAAGCTTATGCTGCATCTGGCAGGTACGCTTGCAAAAGAGAGAAAAGAGCGGGGAGTGAAGCTGAATTATCCGGAGGCTATCGCCTATATCAGTGCTGAACTTCTGGAAATGGCACGAGATGGAAGAACAGTGACAGAACTGATGTCAGAGGGAAAGAAGATGCTCGGTCCTGAGGATGTAATGGATGGAGTAGCAGAGATGATCCATGAGATTCAGGTGGAAGCAACCTTCCCGGATGGAACAAAGCTGGTCACAGTACATGAACCGATCGTATCAAGCGGCAAAAAGATACCGGGAGAATTGATATGTGAAGAAGGAGAAATTGAGTTAAATGCAGGCAAAGATACCGCCGCTATATCTGTTACCAATACAGCAGACCGTCCGATCCAGGTAGGGTCTCATTTTCATTTCTTCGAGGTGAATAAAGCACTGGCATTTAACAGAAGTCTGGCTTATGGTATGCGTCTTGATATACCGTCAGGAACAGCTGTCCGTTTTGAGCCGGGAGAGACCAGAAGAGTCCAGTTGGTGGAGATCGGCGGAACAAGAGAAGGATTTGGCCTGAACGGACTGGTAGACGGGAAACTGGATGAGCCGGGCATGAAAGAAAAAGCACTTTCAAAAGCACGCAAAATGGGATTTAGGGAGGAATAGGCTATGAATAAAATCAGCAGACAAAAATATGCCGATATGTATGGAGCTACCGTAGGTGACCGTATCCGGCTGGCAGATACAGAACTTGTGATCGAGATAGAAAAGGACGCCACCTCCTATGGAAATGAAGCGAAGTTTGGAGGCGGAAAGAGCCTGCGTGACGGCATGGGTCAGTCCAGCACGACGATAGATGCCAACTGTCCGGATACGGTGATTACCAACTGTGTGATCCTGGATCACTGGGGTGTTGTCAAAGCAGATATCGGTATCAAAGACGGAAAAATCTGTGGGATAGGATTTGCAGGTAATCCGGCGATCTGTGACGGTGTGGATGAGAATCTGATCATAGGAGCAGGAACAGAGGTCATCGCAGGCGAAGGTCTGATCGTAACGGCAGGGGGAATCGATACCCATATTCATTTTATCAGCCCTACACAGGTGGAGACGGCCTTATACAGCGGTATCACTACGATGATCGGAGGCGGCACAGGACCTGCAGACGGAACCAATGCGACCACCTGTACGCCGGGTAGGTTCAATATCGAGAGGATGCTTGAGGCAGCGGAAGAACTGCCGATGAATCTGGGATTTTTAGGAAAAGGTAATGGATCTTCTGAGGATGTGCTGGCAGAACAGGTAGAAGCAGGAGCCTGTGGACTGAAGCTTCACGAGGACTGGGGATCTACACCTCACGCTATCGATACTTGTCTGAGTGTCTGTGACAAATATGATGTGCAGGCGGCTATCCATACAGATACATTGAATGAGGGAGGATTCGTGGAGGATACCATCGCAGCGATCGGCGGACGCACGATCCATACCTATCATACAGAGGGGGCAGGCGGCGGCCATGCACCGGATATCATCAGAGCGGCAGCATTTCCAAATATCCTGCCGTCTTCCACAAACCCAACGATGCCATTTACTCAGAATACCATTGATGAGCATCTTGATATGCTGATGGTGTGTCATCATCTTGATAAAAAAGTGGCGGAAGATATCGCATTTGCTGATTCCAGGATCCGTCCGGAGACCATAGCAGCAGAGGATGTGCTTCACGACATGGGTATATTTTCCATGATGAGCTCAGATTCTCAGGCGATGGGCCGTGTGGGCGAAGTGATCACTCGTACCTGGCAGACTGCCGATAAGATGAAGAAGCAGAGAGGAACACTGGAAGGCGACAGTGAGCGCAATGATAACCTTCGGGCACGCAGATATATCGCAAAATACACGATCAACCCGGCGATAACCCATGGGATATCAGATATCGTAGGCTCACTGGAAGTGGGCAAGATGGCAGACATCGTGCTGTGGAAACCGGAAATGTTCGGAGTGAAACCATATATGATCATCAAGGGCGGATTTATCATGGCCTCCAAGATGGGCGATGCCAACGCTTCTATACCAACGCCTCAGCCGATCGTATATACGAAGATGTTCGGAGCTTATGGTCTTGCCAGAAGCAACAGCTGCGTGACCTTCGTATCTAAGGCAGCACTGGATGGCGGTATCAAGGAGCGTCTGGGTCTGAAACGCCAGGTTTATGCGGTGAAAAACTGCAGGACTATCGGCAAGAAAGATATGAAAAATAATGATGTTATCGCAGATATCCAGGTAAATCCAGAGACTTACGAAGTAAAAGTGGATGGAAAACCGATCAGCTGTGAGGCAGCAAAGACTCTTCCGCTGGCACAGCTTTACTATATGTTTTAAGGAGCAGAGAATATGATCGCAAATAAAGTCATCGGTAATATCAAGGACCTGGAATCAGCTGCAGTGACTGGAAAAAACCTAAAGATGGATCCGGTCTCGCTGGAGTGGTATGAGCGTGAGAAAAAATTACTGAGTAAGACTACTTCAGACGGGATTGAGATGGGCATCCGTGTGGAAGTGCTTTTGGAGGATGGAGATATTCTGTATCAGGACGACGAAAGGATTATTTTTATACAGATCCAGCCTACTAAGCTGATCTGTGCATCGGTCCATAGTATGCAGGAGATGGGGCGGCTTTGTTTTGAGTTGGGCAATCGTCACCTTTCGCTGGCCATCCACGAGGATTCGGTCTGGGTGCCTTATGATGAACCAACCTTCCTGTATCTTAAAAAACTGGGTTTTGAAGTGGAACAGAGAGAAGAAAAGTTTTTAGATTATACCGTGTGCCATGCACATGGACATCACCATGAGTAGCCGGAAAATGTCCGCATTTTTGAATATGATGCAGTCAGTGGATGCATTTTTCCCTGTGGGTGCATTTACACTTTCCAATGGGTTGGAGACTTATGTGCAGCAGGAGGTATTTGAAAGTGTCAGGGATCTGGAAAGGTATCTTGAGGATTATCTGTATTTTTTTCCGGAAAATGATCTTGGGATTATGGCACTTGCATGGAAATGTGGGATGGACCCGGACAAAATCATGGAACTGGATCAGTGGACCGGTGCAATGAAACCGGCAAAGGAGATCCGCGAGGGCAGCCACAAGACAGGGATACGATTTTTGAAAGCGGAAAGCAAGATGCATCCGGAGGCAGACGGCGGACTAGAGAGTTATCGAAAATTAATCAGGGAAAAGAAGGCTTACGGGTATCATCCCATCGCACTTGGACTCTATGCCAGGGAGATCGGACTGGAAGAAGATACAGCCCTTGGAATGTATGCTTACAGTGTGATCTCGGCAATCGTAAATAATGCAGTGAAACTGGTCCCGCTAAGCCAGATGGAAGGCCAGCGGGTGCTGGGCGAACAGCTGGAGCGGATAGAAGCAGCAGTGGACCGTGCAAAGAATATGGAACTTGATACACTGGGGGCTTCAGGGGCGTCTTATGATATACGGTGCATGCAGCATGAACGGCTGTATACGAGGCTGTATATGTCATGATCGGGGTCATGCGGGATGCATGTTCTGATATGTGAAACGCCCAAAAGATATTGAGTGACCATTTATCCTATATATTAATTACCGGAGAGGAGAACAAACATGTCATATGTGAAAATAGGAGTTGGAGGTCCTGTAGGTTCAGGAAAGACAGCTTTGATAGAGCGTCTGACCAGAAAAATGGCAGACCAGTATTCCATCTGTGTCATCACCAATGATATTTACACGAAGGAGGATGCAGAGTTCTTGATGGCAAATTCCAAACTGCCTGCGGAGAGGATCATGGGAGTGGAAACGGGCGGCTGTCCCCATACTGCGATAAGGGAGGACTGCAGCATGAATCTGGAAGCTGTAGAACAGATGGCAGAGAGATTTCCTGATGTGGAGATCATCTTTGTGGAAAGCGGTGGGGATAACCTGTCCGCAACTTTCAGCCCTGATCTTGCAGATGCAACTATATATGTGATCGATGTGGCCCAGGGTGAAAAAATCCCAAGAAAAGGCGGTCCGGGAGTGACCAGATCAGATCTGCTCGTGATCAATAAGACAGACCTTGCTCCGATGGTAGGTGCCAGCCTGGAAGTGATGGCAAAGGACTCGGAAAGAATGCGAAAAGGCAAAGAATTCCTCTTTACCAACTTGATGGAGAAGGATGGCGTGGATGATGTTATCAAATGGATCAAAAAAAATGTTCTGTTCGAAGGGTTGTGATGAAAAATGACAAAGCTCAGACTGGTCATGGGGAAGGAATATGACAGAACCGTAGTCAAAGATTGTTTCTATACATCACCCATGAAGATTGGAACACCGAGACAGACAGGAGATCTGAAAAAGGTAGTCCTCATGATGGCATCTGCGGGTGTGCTGAAGGGAGATCGATTCGATTATCAGATCACCTGTGAAGACCAGACCAAAACAGAACTTACGGAGCAGTCCTACACGAAGATTTTTGACACGCAGGATGGAGAGGCGAGAAAAAAAGTGGAGATCACAGTGGGCGAAAATGCCGTTTTAGATTACCATCCCTGCCCGGTCATTCCTTTTCAGAACAGTTCCTTTGAGGGAGAGACGAGAATCATGATACGAAATTCCTCCATTTTTTTCTACAGTGAAGTCACGGCGGCAGGCCGGATCGCGATGGGAGAAAGGTTTGAGTTTCGTTCCTTTAAGAATAAAACAATCGTCTATCTGGAAAATGAACCGGTCTATCTTGAACATACCCATTATATTCCACAAAAGCAGCATTTGGATTCGCTGTTTTATTTTGACGGGTATACACATCAGGGAAGTATGTACTGCTATTTTCCGGATATATATATATCTTCTTCGGAGTTTCTGGATAAGATTGCCGAGGGGATAGAGAGCTATAAGAAGAAATATTCCCTTTCAGAAAAAGAGATTTTGTATGGTGTCACGGAAGCCAAAAAGGGATTCGCCATCCGGATACTGGGAAACCAGGCACAGGATATAGAGGAGATTTTCGAGATGATCCGTGGTTGTAACGGTTGACCCTACAGCACACATAAGATATAATGAGCGTTAGTGAGCCAACCTGCTTGCAGGATTGGCGAACGGCGAATGGCGATCGTGATAGCTGCAAAGCAGCGTCAAGCACTGCAAGTGCGTATCACGATATAATGAGCGTTAGAAAAAGGAGGCAGGAAACCATGCAGATATCAAGCAGATTTACGATTGCCGTCCATGTATTTGTATGCATTATTACATTTGAAGGGCAATATAAGACAACCAGTGATTTTCTTGCGTCCAGTGTGAATGTAAATCCAGTTGTGATACGAAGACTTCTCCAGCAGCTCAAGAGTGCAGGACTCATAGAAGTCACGAGAGGAAGCGGCGGAGCAACGATCGCAAAGCCGGCAGATAAGATCACATTATTAGATATCTATAAGGCAGTGGAATGTGTGGATGGGGGGGAATTATTTCACTTTCATGAACATCCAAATGTCCTATGCCCTGTAGGAAGAAATATCCATAATGTACTCGATGACAGGCTGGAACATATACAGGCGGTAATGGAAAATGAGATGAGTAAGGTTACCGTTGCAGATATTGTGAACGATACTTCAGGATGGATAGAGAAAGAGAATAAGCTATAAAAGTGCCCTTTGCAAACAAAGTGATGAGGAAGAGGACGAGCAGTTACTATAAGTCTAAATAAAATGAAAAAGCGTGATACTTAGAAAAGGGGTATCACGCTTTTATCTTGAAAGCAGATAAGCCCCCACCTCAATAGGTGGAGAGGAAACAACAATTACGGAGGAAAAATATGTGTGAATATATTACATTAAGAGAAAGACCACAATTAAAGGAAAGCGCAGCCGAATGGTTTCATTGTAAATGGGGAGTGCCGAAGGAAGCTTATCTGAATTGTGAAACTGAATATGGATGGTATCTTTGCTTAGATGACGATAGAATTATAGGAGGGCTGGGAGTGATCGAAAATGATTTCCATGATAGAAAAGACCTTACTCCCAATGTCTGTGCGGTATATACAGAAAAGGAATATCGTTGTAAAAGAACTGCAGAAAACAACACTGAAAAAACACTTTCCGCCTGTTATCTTGGCTTTGTTACACAGGCTATATCTGCAAATTTTGCACCATTATTGTTTTTGACATTTAAAGATACATATGGAATCTCACCTAAAAAAATTGCAATGATTCCGATGGTGTTCTATTTATCCCAGCTGATCATTGATCTGGCGGCAACCAAATACGCTGACAAGATTGGATATCGGACTTGTGTTGTCGCATCTCAAGTATTATCTGCAGTAGGGCTTGTTTGTATGACTGTGTTGCTGAAAGTGATTCCTGTACCATTTATAGGTATTCTGATTTCGGTAGTCCTTTATGCCATAGGAAGCGGTCTGATTGAAGTTTTGGTAAGCCCTATCGTTGAGGCTTGCCCGTTTGATAATAAAGACGGAGTGATGAGTCTTTTGCACTCATGTAGTACAGCGTTAGGAGCAGCAACCGAAAAGGATGCAAAGATTATTTTTATCAGCGAAGCACATGAAAAATTCTACTATGAGAAATAATATCAAGAGCATTCAGGATTTTTACTGGTTGTTTTTGCAGCCTTGACATACATAGACAATCAACATAACCGCAAGTAAACGGAAAAAGGCTGTGCACTAACTGCTTAGTGCGACAGCCCCATTTATTGTGTCCAAAAATTCTTGAATGTATGGAAGCGCGGCGCCGATGGCTATATTGTGCTTTGGCATTTTGCTGATTTGAATAAAGTCATTAGCCTCTGGAAAAGGCGTCATATGACAGACTTCCTGATGTAAAAAATCGAGATCCTTATCCGTAAGGAAAGGTGCAATATAGCCTCCAAGGATAAAATCTGTATCATAGACAAGATGAAGGGTGTTTATGGATCTTGCCAGGTCAGTGAGAAAACGCTTCCAGCGAGATGTATAGGTGACTTCTTCTTGATGGAGATGCTCAAAGAAATCTTCCAGTGTTTCACTATCCGTAAGCAAACTCTCTAAAGAGCATAAGGTTTCCATACAACCCTTTTTACCACAATAACACATCTGACCGTCTGGTTCCATGGTAATGTGTTCAATAGTGGAACTGTGTCCATGCTTGCCGTCCAGAATCTTACCATTGCAAATAATGGCTGCGCCCAAATGTTTACTAATGGAGAGATAAAAGGCGTCAGTTAACTCTGGCGATATCCACATCTCAGATATGGCAGCACTTTCCGCATCATGTACAAAGAAACAGGGATAGGACAGATGCTTTGCAAAGGCATGGATGGATAAGCCGGTACAATCTAAGATCTTTCCGTAAAGAACAGTCTTTTTGTCCGGTGAGATGAGAGCCTGCATGGCAAAGCCTATGCCAAGAATCTGCTCATCTGTCACAGACAGAGTGTCTTTAAATTGGATTATTTTATCACATACAGTCTGAATATAGGTTTCACTGTTTTCGTATGCAATCTCATAGACCGTTCGGCCAATCTTTTCTCCATTTAGATCAACTGCTATAATCTTTATTTCTTTTTTTAATATTTCAACACCAAGACTTATGCGAAAGTCCGAAACGATAGAATAGGCAGCAGCCTTTCTTCCTACATATTCCGTATCAATCTGGCCGCATTTTTGTATGAGTCCTTCCTGTTCCAAGGTGGATATATTCGTAGCAACGGTAGGACGGCTTAAATGAAGGTCATAAGCGATATCCTGCTGAGAGACTTTTCTTTTTTGGTAAATATATTGATAAATCAATTTCCTATTGTTTTGCTTGATTTGATTTGGTGTAATACTGCTTTTCATACTATAATTCATCTCCTTATTTTGTAAAATGAATTTGCTAAATACAAGTATAACATAGGAGATAATAAATAAATACTATACATAATGCACAAAAACCAATAGAAATTAATAGTAAATAGTACAGATTGACAAAAACATGTAAAGAATTTATTATGTAATTATAATTTGATAAATGATTTTACAAAATGAAATAACAAAAGTAAAATCAACAAAATAATAAAGAAAAAGGAGAATAAAATTATGGGTATCATCGAGAAAATGAGAATGGATGGAAAAAAGGGTTTTGTAACAGGAGCAGCAAGAGGAATTGGTAAATGTACCGCTACAGCATTTGCAGAGGCAGGTGCAGACGTGGCAATCGTTGATCTGGATATTGCAGAGGCAGAAAAGACTGCAAAAGAAATTGCAGAAAAGACAGGAAGAAAAGTGATCGCGATCCAGACAGACTGTACGAACAAAGAACAGGTTGATGATATGGTAATGCAGGTAGTAAAAGAACTTGGCGGACTTGACTTTTGTCACAATAATGCAGGTATCTGTATCAATGCTCCAGCGGAAGAGATGACATACGAACAGTGGTCAAAGGTGATCAACATTAACCTGAATGGTATTTTCCTTACCGATATTGCAGCAGGAAAATATATGCTTGCAAATGGTGGGGGCTCTATTATCAACACAGCCTCCATGTCAGCACATATTGTGAATGTTCCTCAGCCACAATGTGCATACAATGCATCTAAGGCAGGCGTTATTCAGCTGACCAAGTCTCTGGCGATCGAATGGGCAAAGAGAGGCGTTCGTGTGAACAGTATCAGCCCAGGATACATTGGAACAGAATTGACACTGAACTCACCAACATTGATCCCGCTTATTGAAAAATGGAATGAGATGGCACCTCTTGGCAGAATGGGAAAACCAGAAGAATTAGAATCCATCTGTGTATATCTGGCAGGCGATACCAGCACATTTACAACAGGATCTGATTTCACCATTGATGGTGCATTTACCTGCTTCTAAGAAAAAAGAAACACAAGTCAGAAAGGGAAGATAAGCAGATGGATAAGAAACAGAACATTATAGATGGGAAGACTGCACTTGGAATAGAATTAGGCTCCACCAGAATCAAAGGGGTTCTGGTGGATTATGCGGGAAATGTTCTCGCAGTTGGCATCTATGATTGGGAGAATTCCTTTATAGATAATATCTGGACCTACAGTCTGGAAGAGATTCATAAGGGCGTGCGTGGATGTTACAGTTCCCTGCGTAAGGCAGTGGAGAAGGAATACGGAGTAACATTAAAACAGATTGGATCTATTGGCGTTAGTGCGATGATGCATGGATATATGGCACTGGATAAAGATGGCAAACAGATAGCCCCATTCCAAACCTGGAGAAATACAAACACCCAGGAGGCGGCAGATGCATTAACAGAACTATTCCAGTTCAATATTCCACTGCGCTGGACGGTGGCACATCTTTATCAGAGAATGCTGGATGGTGAGCAACATGTAAAAGATCTTGATTACGTGTCTACCCTAAGTGGGTATATCCATCTGATATTAACAGGCGAACGAGTGATCGGTATAGGGGATGCAGCGGGAATGTTCCCTATTGATTCCCACATACATAGTTATGACCAAGACATGCTTCAAAAGTTCAATACATTGATTACCCCTTACCAGGAGCCGTGGAAACTGGAAGACATATTCCCGCGGGTGCTTGTTGCGGGAGAAGAAGCGGGCAGCTTGACAGAAGAAGGGGCAGCGTTTCTGGATGAGAGTGGTAATTTGCAGGCCGGTATCAGACTTTGTCCACCGGAAGGCGATGCTGGGACAGGAATGGTTGCGACTAATTCTGTGGCTCCTGGGACAGGAAATGTTTCAGCAGGCACCAGCACATTTGCCATGATCGTTTTGGACAAACAACTAAGCAAACTTTACAGAGAAATCGATATGGTTACAACCCCAAGCGGATTTCCTTGTGCTATGTCACATGCGAATAATGGAACATCAGATCTAAACGCATGGGTAAATCTATTTGGAGAATTTGCAAAGCTCATGGGAATGGAAGTAAACCAGGGAGAACTTTTCTGGAAACTTTATGCAAAAGCCCTGGAAGGCGATGCAGACTGTGGAGGATTGCTGGCTTATGGTTATTATTCTGGAGAAAACATTACCATGATAAATGAAGGCAGACTGGCCTTTCTTCGTACTCCGGATAGTAAGTTTAACCTGGCGAATTTTATGAGATCACATCTGTTTACTTCTTTGGGGGCTGTTAAAATGGGCCTGGATATTCTGATGAAGGACGAAAAAGTACAGGTAAAACGTATCACTGGACACGGAGGATTTTTCAAAACCAAGGTGGTGGGACAGCGTTTTCTGGCAGCAGCAGTGAATGCACCTGTAACGGTTATGAGTACAGCCAGCGAAGGCGGTGCATGGGGAATTGCATTGCTGGCGGCCTATCTTGTGGATAAGAAGCCAGATGAAAAACTGGAAGATTATTTGGAAAATCGTATATTTAAAAAAGTACTGGGAGATACCGTACAACCAGATGAAAAGGATGTAACTGGATTTGAGACATTCATGAAACGTTATAAGGCAGGACTATCTATTGAAAAGTGCGCAATTCAGGTTATGGATTGGTGACAAAAGGAGAAGATATATGGGTAAATGGAAAAAACGTATTGGATATGGAATGGGGGATCTAGGGTGCAATCTGGTGTTTAGCACAATGGCATCGTACCTAATGGTATTTTATACCGATGTATTTGGTATTACAGCGGCAGCAGCAGGAACCATGATGCTGGTTACAAAGTTTATTGATGCTATGACAGATACGGGTATGGGTCTGATCGTAGACAGAACCCATACCAAATGGGGACAGGGCAGACCATATTTTCTCTTTGGAGCAATACCATTTGCTGTATTCACCGTCATGACATTTATTATTCCGAACTTTGGCGGGACAGGGAAACTGGTATGGGCGTACGTGACATATTGTCTTTTATGTACGGCTTATACCGTCGTAAATATTCCGCTAAACACTATTGTTCCGAGACTGACATCCGATATACATGAAAGAGATGTACTTGTATCAACCAGAATGGTCTGCGCTATGATTGGTACAGCCATTGTCATGACGATTACCACACCATTGGTCAAATTCTTTGGAGGTGGCAATGAGGCAAAAGGTTACCTCATCACCATGAGTATATACGGAATTGTGGCTATGTTTATTTTTTTTGGCACTTTTGCAAGTACGAAGGAGGTTGTACCCTGCACAGTTACAAAAAAACATACATCGCTCAAAGATGATTTGAAAGGACTGACCGGTCAGGCATGGCTTTTGTTCCTGCTCAATTTGTTTTATTTTTCTCTGTATGTGGTGCGGAATACAACCGTTATTTACTATTTCAAGTATAATCTTGGCAGATCAGATATGCTTTCGCTAGTAGGCTTACTTGGCATCTTGTCAGGACTGCCCATGTTACTATTGCTGCCGGCATTGGAGAAAAAATTCAGTAAAAAGAATCTTATGTTTTTCAGCATCTTTTTGTATGTACTAGGAGATATGGTAATATATCTTGGGAGAAGCTCGGTAGGATGCCTTCTGGCAGGATTGGTGATTACCGGATTGGGTATCTATGGTATATTCGGCATTACTTTTGCCATGCAGCCAGATGTGATAGACTACTCTGAGTACAAGAAGAATGCTGGTGTTTCAGGTCTTATTGCAGCCTTTCAGGGATTCTTTGTAAAAGGCGGTATGGGAGTGACCAGTTTTGTTATTGGTGCATTCCTGAAATCAGGCGGTTATGTAGCAAATGAAGCTCAGACACCACTGGCACTTAAACATATTGAAATCTGCTTTATCTGGATACCAATTGTCTTGTGCGTGCTTTTGGCGGTTGTTAATGCGTTCTATAAACTGGATCTCGTTCGTGGTGAGATGACGGAGGAACTGGAAAAAAGAAGAGGACAATTAGATATCTGAATGATATGAAAATATTACACCTTTTTGGAATTTTTGTATCTGTTTTTCACATAGACCCGATGCTAGAATGAATACATCAAATAAATGAAAGAAACAAAAATATCCAGGGAGGGAAACACAATGAAAAGAAAAGTAATATCCGTTATCCTTGCTGCTACTATGGTAATGTCCATGCTGGCAGGATGTGGAAGCAAAGAGGCAGCGACAGATGCAACAGATGCAACAGAGGCAACAGATAGTACCGATGAGGCTGCAAGTGACGGCGGTGATGTGACCTTAAAAGTATTCTCCAATCTTCCAGATAGAAAGAATGGACAGGGTCTGGTAGAGCAGATGATCATCGATGAGTACATGAAGGAAAATCCAAATGTAAAGATCGAAGTAGAAGCATTAGATGAGGAAGCTTACAAGACCAAATTCAAAGCATACTCTATGGAGGGTATGCCAGATGTAGTAAGTATCTGGGGACAACCATCCTTCTTAGACGAAGTAGTAGATGCAGGAGTTCTTGCAGAGCTGAATCAGGATGATTACAAAGATTATAAATTCATCGAAGGTTCTCTGAATGGATTTACCTATGATGGCAAACTTTATGGATTGCCAAGAAACACAGACGTTGCATGCATTTACTATAATCAGAAAATGTTTGATGACAACGGTTGGAGCATCCCGACTACATACGACGAACTCATCGCATTGGCGGGCAAGATCAAAGATGCCGGCATCACACCTATGGCAATGGATGGTGGAGATGGATGGCCAATGGCAGTATATCTGTCAGACGTTCTTTATAAACTGACTGGAGCAGATTACTCTGACATCGTAAGCAAAGCTATTTCAACAGGCGATTTCTCAGATGCAAATCTGAACAAAGCAACTGAACTGCTCAAAGAAGCAGCAGATGCAGGTTTGTTCCAGAATGGATATGATTCACAGGATTATGGTACAGCTATGAACCTCTTTACCAATGGACAGGCAGCTATGTTCTACATGGGCAGTTGGGAATCATCTATGGCATTAAATGAGGATATTCCAGAAGAAATCAGAACAAACATCCGTGTATTTACCATGCCTACTGTAGATGGTGGTAAAGCAGCTGCGACAGATATAGCAGCTTGGAATGGCGGTGGATATGCAGTATCTGCTAAATCAGAAGTAAAAGATGAAGCAATCAAATTCCTGAACTATATGTATCAGCCAGATAAACTGTCCAAATATGGATGGGAGAATGGCGTAGGAATGTCTGCGCAGGATCAGTCAGAATATATGACCGGCGATGAGACAGAACTTCAGATGCAGATCGTTGACGCAGTAAAGAATGCAACAAGCGTATCTGGTACTCCGATCAATGACTGTGGTCCATCTGCTTTCAAGACAAGCATTGAAAGTGAGATCCAGAGTGTATCAAATGGCAATACAAGTATAGAAGACTTCCTTTCTCGAATCGGTACCGCGTGCAAATAGGAAAATAATACCATAGAAGTCTACAATGACCGTCAGAGTGAACTTCTGACGGTCATTCTTTATAAAAAACGACCTATTTGTATAAGAAAGGAGCACCTATATGAAAAAACTATATAGCAATAAATTAGTTATATTAAGCCTAGTGCTGCCCGGTTTGCTTCTGTTTGTTTTTGCTATCCTGGCACCTATCTGTCTTAGTGTATACTATGGATTTACGGACTATTCCGGCATGGGAAGTTTCAACATGATCGGTTTGAAAAACTACACAGATATGTTGCATGATGCGGCTTTCTGGACATCTCTGTGGAATTCATTGCTTCTGGCTATTGGATTTGTATGTATACAGCATCCTCTGGCTTTGATCACAGCAGCAGTTTTAGATAAACTAGCCGGAAAAGGAGAGTCGTTCTTCCGCTGCGTATACTTTATCCCAAATGTAATATCAGTAGCAGTCATTGCATATTTATGGAAATTTATTTACAACCCAGATTTTGGTTTGCTAAATAATATTATCAAAGCCTTTGGAGGAAAAGGAGACACCAACTGGTTTGATGAGAAAACAGCCATCTGGGCAGTGCTGATCGTATTGATCTGGCATGGATTTGGCTGGGGCATGTTGATCTATTACACCGGTATCAAAAACATTGATCCGGTTCTGTACGAAGCGGCTGCCATAGACGGTGCTGATCAGCGAACCACCTTCCTTCGTATTACCCTGCCACTGATGAAACCGGTTATCCAGGTTAATGTAACTATGGCGGTTATCTTTGCATTGAAGCAGATGGAGACAGTGTATCTGTTAACCAATGGCGGACCCGGAAACAGTACACAGTTTGCGGCAAACTACCTATACCAACAGGCGTTCAAAGCGTTTAAGTATGGATATGGTAATGCCATAGGCGTTGTATTTATTATTATTTGTCTGCTGACCACTGTAGTGCTGAATAAGATCTTTGAAGACCGTGATGAAAAGAAGATCAGAAAATCAATGAAAGCAAGGGGGGAAGCGTAAATGGAACGAGCAGGAAAAAAAGAACATAAATTTTCAAGACCTGTCTTATGGATCGTATTGATCATCGTTGCGGTTATACAGATTTTTCCTTTGATATGGCTGGTAGATTTCTCCCTTGCCAGCAGTAATGAGATGTTCACCAATGGACTTCTGGTAATACCCCAAAAGATACAGTGGGGAAATTATGTAAAAGCTTTTGTAGATGGACACTTCCTCTTATACTTGAAAAATAGTATACTGATTAATGGGTTGGCAGTAATACTGGTTATCGTGGTATCCATTATGGCGGCATTTGCCTGCAGAAGGATGCATTGGAGACTGAGCGGAGTCGTAAAGATGCTTTTACTCATGGGGCTTATGATCCCGATTCATGCGACCTTACTGCCAAACTATAAAATATACAATACACTGAGCCTTACTGACACCATATGGGCACTGTTGATTCCGTATGTTGCATTTTCTCTTCCACAGGGATTGTTCCTTACGACGAGTTTTATGGATTCCATTCCCGTAGAATTAGAAGAGGCAGCAGTTATGGACGGATGTGGTATCTATCGTATCATCTTCCAAATCATTACACCTATGTTAAAGTCGTCTATTGCTACGGTGGCAATTATGACTTTCCTGAATAACTGGAATGAATTCATGATGGCAAGCACGTACCTTAGTTCACCAAAATGGAAGACACTTCCATTCTCGGTGTTAGAGTTTACAGGACAATATTCCTCTAACTATGCGGTTCAATTTGCGGTCATGGCTCTTACTGCTGCACCTGCCGTTATTGTATATATTATCTTAAACAAGCACATTACCAAAGGTGTTGCAATGGGTGCTGTAAAAGGTTAGAACGTATAAAGGAGAACAGGTATATGAGCAAGATCAAACAGTGGGTAAATGGATTAAGTGTGAAGAAAAAGTTGGTTTTTTACGGATATCTCTTTATTACTCCGGTGGTCCTTCTTATATGTCTTGTTCTTCTTTTTAGCAATTATAACAAGGAAATAAATCAAAGACTGGAAAATGATGTTGCCAGTGTGAATACCCTGACTAGTAGTGTGGATATGCTGCAGACAGATATCAAAGACTTTTCTACCTATATCTGTATTAATAACGAAGTACATCAACTGTTAACAGCGAAAAATGTAGAACAATTAAATGTGGATTCTCAGTTATGGCTGGAACATGCACCCATGCAGATCGTTCAGGATATGATATCCTTAAAGGGGCATATTAAAACCATTGCCATATACCCGGAAAATGGTATACGCCCGTATCTTCGTGGCATGGATGGAAGTGTATATATTTCGGATATGAATACATTACACGGAACAGAGATTTACAAACAGACCATAGATAGCGACAATGGAATGATCTGGAAAAGTGTTCCAAAAGGGCGAGGAGAGACTTACGAGACAAACAACACGGATAAGGTTGTACTATACCGTGAAATCTTCGACCTGACCCAAAAGAAAACACTTGGGTATATTGTCATCGGTGTCAGCGCGGAACGGTTTAACACTATGTGTGAAAATGTGATCCAGGGAAAACAGGAAAGTGTATTGATTCTGGATAAGAATGGCGGAGAATTATGTCGGGCAGGCAATCTGGATGAGAAGGTAGAAGAATATCTGAAGCATGATGAATTCTTAAAGCAGGATTATAATAAAAGGAAAACTCATTTTACCTATGGCGACTATGACATTATCTGTGAACAGACGGATAAGAATACCAGTGTCGTATGTAAAATCGTACCCAAATATGGACTCCAGATGCAGATCATGGATATTGTGTATATGCCGGTTACGTTACTTGCCGGTGTTTTGATCGCACTGCTTCCATTGCTTTTGGTCATTTCCAATATTGTAACAAAGCCTTTAAGCGTAGTCCGGGAGGCTATTCAGAAATTTTCCCAGGGTGATTTTGGCCAACAGGTAACCGTAACGACCCATGATGAGGTGGGAGAAGTAGCAGAATGCTTTAACCAAATGGTAGGCAGCATTCGAGACCTGATCAATAAGAACTACGTGATCACACTTCAGGAGAAGGAAAGCGAACTGGCGGCTTTACAGGCACAGATCAATCCACATTTCCTGTATAATACGCTGGATTCTTTATATTGGCAGGCACAGGATGCGGAAAATGAAGAACTGGCAGAGACTATACTGGCCCTTTCACAACTATTTCGATTGGTATTAAATAAAGGACAGGGCGAAGTAACAGTAGGACAGGAGATTGAACTGATCTCCAGGTATCTGCAGATCCAGAAAGTAAGGTTTGCAAAACAGTTGAACTACACTATACAAGTGGATGAATCCATCAAGAGTGCAAAGATACCGAAACTGATCCTGCAGCCTTTCGTAGAAAACGCTATTGTTCATGGTTTTGAGAATGTGACAAGTCCGTGCCAACTTACCGTAACAGGAAACCAGCAGGAGGGATATTTGCATTTTGAGATAGAGGATACCGGCATGGGCATGCGTCAGGATCAGATCGATGCGATCTGGGAAGAAGAATCGGAAAAATATGCAAAACAAAGAGTAGGGAGATTTGCTATAAAAAACATAAAAGAGCGACTGGAACTCAAATATCAGGATGATTTTCAGTTGGATATCCAAAGTGATATTGGACATGGTACAAAGGTTACACTGGTGGTACCCCTTGAGAGGGAGGAGCAAAGCATTGACTAAATTATTGATTGCGGATGATGAAGATATTATTCGTAAAGGTACAGCGAAGTATATTAAACTACATAATGATCGCTTTGATAAAATATATGAGGCAGGTAACGGACAGGAAGCAATCGACTGCATTTTAAAATATCAGCCGGACATTATCCTCTTAGATGTCCAGATGCCGTTAAAAAATGGTATTGATGTTATGCGGGAGACCGCCAGGGCAGGACTACAGCCTATAACGGTTATATTAAGCGGGTATGATGAGTTTAAATATGCGCAGCAGGCTTTGAAATATGGTGCCAAAGAGTACTTACTAAAACCAGTACGTGCAGGTGATATTTTGGAGTGCCTGTGCCGCCTGGCAGATCAATACCTGGAAGAACAGGAGCTGGAGGTAACAGAAGAGATAAAAGGGCAGGGCGGACAGCTGGTAAGACTAGCGCAGGAATATATTATGGAACATTACGCAGAAAATCTTGCACTGGCGGATGTGGCTGAAACGGTAGGTATTTCCAGCGGATATTTATCTACGCTGTTCCACCAGGAAATGGAATGTGGATTTGTGGACTATTTGAATATGGTTCGCATTGACAGAGCATGCTGCTTTTTAGAGCAGAACTCTCTAAAAAACTATGAGATAGCATATCGAGTTGGCTTTCGGGATGAAAAATATTTTTCAAAAGTCTTTAAAAAGATAAAAGGAGTAACACCGAAAGAATATCGTTCCGGAATGCGATAATGGAGGAAAAATGAATTTAAACTATATTTCTACCACCTACAAAGATAATAAAAAAGAAATAACGGAACAAAAGATAGACTTTGTTCCAGATGACGAGAGGGAAAATGAACTGATTAATCTCTATCCACATGTAAAGTACCAGACCATGGAGGGTTTTGGTGGTGCGATTACGGATTCTGCCGGGTATGTGTATTCGCTAATGGATGAAGCACAGAAGACGGCGATGGTCAAACAATATTTTGGAAGAAACAATATGAGATATAATTTGGTACGTATTCCCATTGATAGTTGCGATTTTTCATTGGAACATTATGAGGCATGCAGTAATGAGGATGATGATACGTTTGCTGAGTTTTCCTTTGAACGGGTGGAACGCTATATACTTCCACTTTTGGATGCAGCAGAAGCAGAATATGGTGAAAAACTTGAGATCATGTTGTCTCCGTGGAGTCCACCAGCGTACATGAAAACCAATGAGGAACGTAACAATGGAGGAAAACTAAAACCAGAATACTGGAAAAAATGGGCAGATTATATTTGCAGATACATTGAAGAGTATAGAAACAGAGGATACTACGTGACGAAACTAACTCTTCAAAATGAACCTAAAGCTGTGCAGACCTGGGATTCCTGTGTGTATACGGCAAAGGAAGAAAAAGAGTTCTTGAGGGATTATGTATGGCCGTCACTACAGGCGCATCATCTGGAGAATATAGAAATCTATCTATGGGATCATAATAAGGAACGTGCACTGGAGTGGGCAGAGGAGATAATCGACGAAGAAACCGACAAGATGGTAGCAGGTATCGCGTTCCACTGGTATAGCGGGGATCATTTTGAAGCACTTCGTATGATAAAAGAGCGTTTTCCAGAGAAAAAGCTGTTGTTATCAGAGGCTTGCATTGAATATAGCAAGTTTGAAGCAGATGATTATCTGAAAAATGCGCAGAAGTATGCCCATGATATGATAGGAAATCTCAATGAAGGCATGAGTACGTTTCTTGACTGGAATCTGATCCTGGACGAAGTCGGTGGGCCAAATCATGTGAAAAACTTTTGTGATGCACCTTTCCTGTTTCACACAGAAAAGAAAAATCTTATGGAAACAAATATTCTTGGGTATCTGTGGCACTTTACCCATTTTATAGAAGTGGGTTCTGTAAGAATAGGAGTAAGTCGATATACAGATAAACTGGAAGTAACCGGTTTTTGCAATAAAGATCATATAGTCTTTGTTATGCTCAATCGTACAGGAGAAGAAGTGCCGGTGTATGTACGAATAGATGGAAAATGCGCAAAATTGACGGTGCAGCCTTTGTCTATTTCTACTGGGATAATAAGCGAATAATACCTGATAATACGGAATAAAAAATAATTTTTGATGTAACACTTGACATTACAACCGAAAAATGATAAAGTCTAGATGTAACAAAGAGAGTTACAACTAAAAACGATCATATGGAGGTATTTCAATGAGTAATTTTAATAAGGTAAGTGTAGCGCAGGATGCAAGAACAGAACTTCATGACAAACTTTCTTTAACAGGAGCAGAAGTAAGCATTAATAATCTCCCGGCAGGAGCAGGTGTACCGTTTGTTCATTCACATAAGAATAACGAAGAAATTTATGTGGTTCTGAGTGGAAAAGGTAAAGCTGTTATTGATGGAGAGACAGTAGAACTTGCAGCAGGTGACTGGGTGCGTATCGCACCAGCAGCAAAGAGACAGTTTTTTGCAGCAGATGATACTGCGATAAGCTTTGCATGTATCCAGGTGAAAGAAAATTCACTGGAAGGTTATACCATGGCTGATGCAGTTGTAGAAGGATAATATTTGATGATATAGCAGAAATAGATCAGTAGAAATAGCAAGAAAGCAAATTCCCCACCGGTACGAATCCTGTGGGGAATTTTCATATCAATTGTTTTTCCTTTTTTGCGCAGTAGAAAGAGAAACCCTGAAAAATCTGCGGAGCAGTTCCTTCAGATTCAAAGGGATCAGCGGATATAGATAACTGTTTCCTGAAATCGTTTTATTGCACAAGATAGAGAGCAAAGTAATGAACGCCCCAAATATCAGCCCATAAAGACCAAACAGGCCGGTAAGGATCAGCATCAGGACGCGAAGAAATTTCAATGCATATCCCAGTTCAAGGCTGGCCTGGGAGTAGTTTGCGATGGCAACAAATGCCATATACAGCATAGTTTCGGAATTGAACCATCCTGATTCGACAGTGTAATCACCAAGAACGATACCGGCGATGACACTGAGAGGCATACTCAGCATATTTGGCGTGTTCATAGAAGCAAGTTTCAATCCGTCAATGGCAAATTCCAGGATCAAAAGCTGGAGCACCAGTGGGATGTTGATAGGATCCGTGATGCGTATGAAGGATAAACTGGCGGGGATCCACTGGGGATTATTCATAAGGAGCAGCCATACGGGTGTAAAAAAGAGTGCCAGCAGATTGATAAACATACGGGACAGCCGCAGATAAGTCCCGGTGATCGGCGGAAAATAATAATCATCCGCTTCTTCTACGATCTCGAATATAGTGGTAGGCAAAAGCATGACGGAAGGAGAACCGTCCACGATGACAGCCAGACTGCCCTCCAGCACAGAGGCAGCGGCAGTATCTGGTCGTTCGGTATACTTAAACTTGGGAAAGGGATTGAACCATTTTCGATCGTACAGGGTTTCGGCCAGACTTTCTGTTCCCATAGTCAATGCATCTGCTTTGATCTGGCTTATTTTTTTACGGATCAGATCAAGAAACTTCGGATCGATACGATTCTTGATATAACACAGAACAATGTCTGTATGGGAACTTTCGCCAGCCTGAGTGATCTCCATGATAAGCTCCGGATTGCGGATACGTCTGCGGATCATGGCAGTGTTGAATACTACAGTTTCCACGAAGCCATCTCTTGAACCTCTCAGCACCCTGTCTTTTTCCGGTTCTTCGATACTCCGCACCGGATAGGTACGAAAGTCAATACAGACAGCCTGGGAGAATCCGTCAACAACTAAGACGGGGACACCGGATAATATCTGGATAACAATAGCATCCAGATCAGTCTCAAGATCTGTTTCTCCATAGGGGACAGTCATTTCTTTTAACTTTTCAGCATTTTCAGGAAAATCTTCTGGTGTGATCCCAAAGAAAAATTCCATTAATTTTTCCATTACTTCATCTTTATTCAGACCATCTATAAAATAAAAGGCTGATTTTCTGCCTCCGATGCAAAGGGTGCGGCAGATGATATCAAAATTCTTATCAAGATTCAGCTTATTTTCCAAAGCTATGAGATCATCGGCTATGCGTGATGAAACAGAGGATGGAACGGTATTTTTTTCGGACATGATTATTTGCCTCCTGACAGATGTTTGATCATATTCATGATTCATGTTTTCAGCGTTTGACGCTGCTACGCAGCTATCATGATCGCCATTCGTCGTTTGTTCATTTTATTTTAGCATTTCCAGTTTTTTGTAGAATATGTTATACTGACTGAAATAGAAAAAGCAGAAGAACAAATGAAAATATCAGGAGGAGTGCTAATGAAAACCACATGTATCGCTCTGGATCTGGACCGTACGACATTGAACCGCCAGGGCAGACTCAGTGAAAAAAACCGCCTTGCGATCGAAGCGGCCATCCAACAGGGAATCCATGTTATCGTAGCAAGCGGAAGAGCACTTTCTTCCCTTCCCGAGGACATAAAGAATATGAAAGGCATCCAATATGCGATCACCTCCAACGGTGCCGCCGTCTATGATCTTCATACGCAGAAATGTCTCCAGCAGTACAAGATGACAGAAACCTCAGTGGAAGAAATATTAAAATATACGAAAGAAATGGGCGTTGCCTACGAAGCATTTATTGACGGACAGGCATTTGCCCAGAAAGAATACGTGCAGGATCCGGTGAAGTATGGTGCAACAGTACATGCGATACCGTATATCCAGAGCACCCGCCAGCCGGTGGAATACATACAGGATTTTCTTCTTGCACATAAGCGGGAGCTGGACAGCATCGATGTGGTGGTAAACAGTGAGGAAAAGAAAGCAGATCTGTGGAAAACTATAGCTCAGAAAGTTCCGGATGTGTATATCACATCATCGATCATGCAGCTTCTGGAAATCTCATACAAAGATGCAGGGAAACACTCCGGTGCGAGATTCCTATTGGATTATCTGGGTCTTTCAAGAGAAAATCTGGCAGCATTTGGTGATGGAGACAACGATGCAGATATGTTATCATTTGCAGGAATGGGAATCGCAGTGGAAAATGCATCCCCTGCCTGTAAGGCAGCCGCAGATGCGATCACCTTATCCCACGATGAAGACGGGGTGGCTTATGGATTTTGGAATATCTTGAAGATAGATGGAAAGAAATGGTGAGATACAGATGGTAAAATGTAAGACAAATCATTTTGACATAGAGCAGATTTGTGATTCGGGGCAATGCTTTCGAATGGAACATATAGGAGAAGGGGTATACAGCGTGATCGCAGGAGACAGGTATGTGAAGATTGCCCAAAGTGGCGGAGAGTGCGTGTTTTACTGCGAGCAGGAGGAATATGAGGGATTTTGGTCAGAGTATTTTGATCTGGATACAGACTATGGCGCTTATATAGGCTCCATTGATCCAAAGGATGAGTATCTGTCAGAGGCGGCAAGGCTGGGTGACGGCATCCGTATATTGAGACAGGATCTTTGGGAGATGATCGTATCTTTTTTGATCTCTCAGCAGAATAATATCACAAGGATACGAAGATGCATCAGTAATATATGTGAAAGATATGGTGAGAAGAAACAGACGGAAGAAGGAGAAACTTATTATGCTTTTCCAGGACCGGAAGCATTCTACAGGCTTGGCGAGGATGATCTGAAGGAGTGTAATCTGGGATACAGGAGCAAATATGTGGTGCGGACGGCACGAGATATTATGGAGGGAAAGGTTTCGCTGGAAGCGATAGAAAAAATGTCCTATCAGGAAGCAAAAGCAGAACTTTTGAAGCTTTTTGGAGTGGGAGAAAAAGTGGCGGACTGCATATGCCTTTTTGCTTTGCATAAGCTGGAAGCATTTCCGGTGGATACCCATATCAACCAGGCATTGGCGAAACACTATCGGAGAGGATTTCCGAAAAGAAGATATAAGGGATATCGTGGTGTGATGCAGCAATATATTTTTTACTACGAGTTAAAATACGCTTAGATCAAAAGAGAATGGGCCAAATAACATACAATGCTCAGAAAAATATCGGTAAGACATGGAGGCAGCAAAAAGTGACGAAAGAAAAACCAGTAAAAGAAAAAGATACAAAAGTGAAAACAGCACGGGCTAAGACGGCAGGAAAAAAATCTACAAAAAAAGTAGTTACAGAAGATACAGCGGCCAAAGGAAAGCTTGCGTTGGAAGTAATAGAACGATTAGAAAAAGAATATCCAGATGCAGACTGTACCTTGGATTATGATCAGGCATGGAAGCTTTTGGTAAGCGTCCGTCTGGCGGCTCAGTGCACGGATGTCCGTGTAAATGTAGTTGTGGAAGACTTATATGCCCAATATCCGGATGTGAATGCTCTTGCCAAGGCTGAGCCGGAAGAAATCGAGAAGATCGTGCGCCCTTGTGGACTTGGAAAGAGCAAGGCCAGGGATATCAGTGCATGCATGAAGATGATCAAAGAAGAGTACGATGGAAAGGTCCCTGATGATTTTGATGCTCTCATGAAACTGCCCGGTGTGGGAAGAAAAAGTGCAAATCTGATCATGGGAGATGTATTTGGAAAACCTGCGATCGTCACAGATACCCATTGCATCCGCCTGACAAATCGTATTGGTCTGGTGGACGGGATCAAGGATCCCAAAAAGGTGGAGATGGCACTATGGAAGATCGTACCTCCGGAACAGGGAAGTGAATTCTGCCATCGTCTTGTCTTTCATGGACGTGAAGTCTGTACCGCACGGACAAAACCGTATTGCGACAGATGCTGTCTGGCAGATATTTGCCAGAAAAATGGAGTGGAGGCATAGAAGCCGATGGATTTTTACAAGAGGATGCAGTTTGTCTGTGGGCATATCCCCTGCGGATGTGTGACTACTTATGGGCAGATTGCTTTATTATGTCAAAAACCTAAGAATTCCCGGCAGGTAGGGTATGCTTTGAACAGAGGACTTGCAGGGGAGGATGTGCCGGCTCACCGCGTGGTGAACGCCAGAGGAATCCTAAGCGGTGCGTCAGCATTTGAGATGCCGGATCTTCAGAAGATGCTTCTGGAGGAGGAAGGCGTGGAGACAGAATGGACACCGGATGGATACAAGGTTGATCTGAAGAAATATGGATGGAAGAATACGATAGAGGAAGCTATGTTATATGCCAGTGAATTTGAGCGGCTGGGGATATAGAAAACGAAAAAGTGACTGTCACACCGACTGATGTGACGGTCACTTTCCCGTTACAGGAAACAAAAAACTGGTCAATTTAAAGAAAAATAAGCCATAATCCGAATAAAATCCATGAAACATATGAAACAAAAATGAAACAAATGAAACAATATTGACTTTTTCAGCCCATATTTTATAATGACCACATAAAGTTGATTGAAAATCGTAACAAATCAGGGAGAGAAAACTGAAAAAGAAAAGGGTCATACAAAAAGTGAGGTGATAAAGATGGGGTGACGATAAGGGACGTAGCAAAACAAGCTGGTGTATCACCGGCTACTGTTTCAAGATATTTTCATGGAAAGACGATCGTAACAGAGGATGCAGCCAGAAGGATAGAAGCTGCAGTACGTAAATTAGAGTATGTGCCTGTATATAAACAGAAGAACCCGGGAGTCATAGCAGTACTGCTTCCTAACCTGAAACTGGCATACTTTAGTGAAGTTTTAAAAGAACTGCTGGAAGCGGTCCCAAGATATGGATATCGGATGGTATTTATTCCGATAACCGATGAAGGGGAAGGATACAAGCATTTCTTTAAAGAACTGGATATTACAGGAGTTATATATCTTGAAGAAAATGCGGATCAGAACATGCTGAATTACATCGCAGCGAAAAATATACAAACTGTCATGTTTGGGGTTTTGAGTGAAGATAAGAGATGTAAAATGGTGCATATCAATGATCTGGCAGCAGCCCGTGAAGGTGCCAGATATCTTTTGAGCCTGCAGCATGAACAGATTTTGATCTTGTCGGATCATCCGAAAAGCATCAGTTCAGGATTTCAGCGGATTACAGGGTGTAAACGGGCTTTTGAGGAATATGGATTAGAATTTGATGAAAGTAAAGTAAAATACGGAGAACTTACTTATGACAGCGGATACCGTATGACTTCACAGGCGATCAAAGAAGGAATTCCATTTACAGCAGCCTTTGCATTCAGTGATGAAGCGGCACTTGGTGTGATCAGTGCACTGTCTGAAGCAAATCTCCGTGTGCCTGAGGATGTGTCAGTGTTGGGATTTGATGGAATCAGTTTATCAAGACAGGTAACACCAAAATTAAGTACGATCAGTCAACCGATCAAGAAGATGGTAGAACAGACACTGGATACATTCCAGAGCCATAAAAAGGAAGAGGACATAGAAATCACACTTCCTTACAGGCTGGAACCGGGAGAAACATGCATTGTCAACAGTGGGAAAAAAGAAAATGAGAACATGCAAACAAAACAATAAAGGAAAACAAGAAAGCGGAGGCAGAATATGAAGATGAAAAAAAGTATCAGCTTGGTAATGGCACTTATGATGGTGGGTTCACTGGCAGCCTGCGGCGATGCTAAGACAGAAAACAGTGACAGCAGTGCAAAAGGAGAGACAGGAACAGAAGCAGAATCAGACGCAGGGACAGAAAAAACGAAAATCAGTTTTGCACTCTGGGACGAGGTACAAAAACCGGTATTCGATCAGATCATAGAAAAATTCGAGACAGAAAATCCTGATATCGATGTGGAACTGCAGTTGACTCCGTGGTCTCAGTATTGGACAAAACTGGATGCAGCGATGGGTTCAGACAGCGCAGCGGACGTATTCTGGATGAATACCTATCTTCCCAAATATGCAGAAGCTGGAGTTTTAGAGCCTCTGGATGAATATATAGAAAAAGATGGAGTAAATCTTGACGATTATGTAAGCGTAGTAAAAGATGCCTATAACTATGATGGTGTGCAGTACTGTATGCCAAAGGGAATGGACACAGTTCAGGTATTTTACAATAAAGCCATTTTTGAAAAATACGGAGTGGAAGAGCCGGCAGCAGGATGGACATGGGATGACATGAAGACCTTAGCAGCAGAGTTGAAAACCAAGATTGACGAAGCTGGTGCTGATGAATATCCGATCGTTATGGAATTAAATGCACAGCCTTCATTTTTCAACTTTATTCCTCAGGCTGGAGGATTCGTATTAAGCGATGATAAGAAAACAGCTGGATTTGATCAGGAAGGTACAGCAAAGGCATATGCGGATGTAGTAGATTTGATGGACGAAGGTCTGATGCCTGGAGCTGAAGTACTTTCAGATACAATGGGAACAGATTTATTCCTTTCTCAAAAGGGCGCAATGCTGTTCATGAGATCCTGGAAAACATCTGTCATCGATGAAGCAAGTTTTGGTGACCAGGTTGGAACGATCGCTATGCCAGCAAAGGAATCGGGAAATCAGAGTGTAATTGGCGGGTTAGGATATGCTGTTAATTCCAGCAGCGAAAATAAAGATGCTGCATGGGAATTGGTAAAATACCTTTCAGGTGAAGAGTCTAATAAATTACAGGCAGAAGCTAAGATCGATGTGCCGGCACTGATCAGTGCACAGCAGTACTATCAGGCAGAAAATGTAGATGTTAACGTGATCTTCGAAGTAGCAAAAACAGGATATGCGTTCCCGACATCTGCAAGCGTTGCAGACTGGCTTCCAACTGTTAATGAAATCTCAGCTAAAATCTTTGCAAAAGAACTGACTCCGGAAGAAGGATGTCAGCAGATGCAGGAAGTAGTACAGGGTGCGTTAGACAGCGAGTCATAAAAAGAGGGAAGTGCTGCTTTTTCAGTGATTTGCAGCACTTCCGTTTTTTTAAAAAGGAGATACCAGATGAAAAAGAAAAAAAGTTCTCAGAAACGACGGGAAATGATAACAGGATATCTGATGATCGCCCCTTTGATGCTTGGTGTGCTCGTATTCTTCATTGGAGCATTTTTTCAGAACATACTATACAGCTTTACAAATAAGTCAAGTTTTGGTACTCCCAAATATATTGGCTTTCAAAATTATCTTGAGTTATTCCAGGACGCATCATTTTACAGGGCATTTGCCAATACGATCCTGTATGTGGTCATATGCGTGCCCCTGGTAGTGATACTGGCGGTACTTTTGGCAGTGCTGTTAAATTCAAAGGTGAAGAAAATAGGCATATTCAGAGTATGTATCTTTCTTCCGGCAGTTACCCTCCCGGCAGCTATCGGTCTTTTATGGAAGTGGCTGATGAATTATAAGTTCGGGATATTTAATGAGATTTTAGGAAGATTTGGCATAGAGCCAGTGGCCTGGCTTTCGGATCCATCTATCGTGTTGATTTCTATATCGATAGTTTTTATATGGGCCAGTGTGTCCTATCAGTCTATCGTGCTTTTAGCAGGTCTGCAGGGAATCCCTGTCTGCTACCGGGAAGCAGCTGAGATCGATGGTGCCAATGCAGTACAGAGATTTTTCAAGATCACGCTGCCTCTTTTATCACCATCCATATTCTTTGTATGTGTAACGACAGTGATCAATGTATTCCAGATATTTGATTTTATTTATCTGATGATACCACAGGGCAGCAGTGGAACAGAGGCATCAAGATCTCTTGTAACTTACTTTTTTGAACAGTCGTTTGTGAAATTCCATAAGGGTTATGGTTCTGCGATCAGTTTGATGTTGTTTTTACTGATTCTTGCATTCACTGCTATTCAGATGATCTGCAAGAAGAAATTTGTATTCTATGATAACTAAGCAGTATAAAAACCTGAGGGAAAGGAGCAGAAGATTATGAAGAAAAAGTGGATGGTATATCTTTTGTTTATTTTGTGTATTGCAGTGACTGTGGGTCCGTTTTTGTGGATGATCCTAACCTCATTTAAAACTTATGAGGAAAGTATCCAGATACCGCCTACGATTTTTCCTGCACAATTTACATGGGGAAGTTATACCACAGTTTTAGATAAGTTTCCGTTTTTTGATTTTTACGTTAACACATTTTTAGTGTTGGCATTTACTATCGTTTTAGAGTTGGCACTTTGCTCTATGGCGGCTTATGCATTTGCAAGACTGCATTTTCCGGGCAGAGATTTGATCTTTGTTATCCTGTTGGCATTGCTGATGGTTCCGGGACAGATTTTCCTTGTTCCTAATTATGAGATCATGGTAAAGCTGCATCTGGCAGATACGGTCACAGCCCTTTGGCTGCCTAAGATATTCAGTGCCTTTGGAACATTTATGTTAAGAGAATTTTTCAAGACCCTGCCGGAAAGTTTAGATGAGGCAGCTATGTTGGATGGGTGTGGATTTTTCCAGATCTATTATAAGATTTTATTACCGCTCTTAAAACCGGCATTGGCATCTCTGGCGATTTTAACTGCAGTATCTACATTCAAAGATCTTATGTGGCCGCTGATCGTTAATAATTCGATGAATAAGATGACATTGTCAGCAGGTTTGGCGATGTTGATCGGAGAGCATACCACCTATTATCCGCAGGTAATGGCAGGCGGTATCATCGCTATTTTGCCGATGATCATCCTTTTCTTTATTTTCCAGAAGCAGTTTGTAGAAGGAATCGCAACAACAGGAGTAAAGCAGTAGCATCAGACGAGGAGAAAAAAATGGTTGATATCTTAGCAGTTTGTGCACATCCGGACGATTTGGAGGTATGTGCATCAGGAATATTTTTAAAGGCAAAAAAAGAAGGACTTAAAACGGGACTTGTCATCTTTACGAGAGGAGAGTCCGGAGGGTATGCCGAGAAAGGTACCCGGGAAGCAGAGGCTAAGAAAGCCGCCGGGATCCTGGGGCTGGACTACTTTGTTATGTTGGACTTTCCGGATGCAGGCGTATACTTTGGGAAAGAAACAGTAGATGCGCTGATACCACATCTTAGAAAATGTTCTCCAAGGTATGTATTGACTTTGCTGGAAGATGATTATCATCCGGATCACGTAGCGGTTTCACGGATCACGAAGGCGGCCTGCTTTACTGCCGGTCTGAAAAAATATTCAGAGGATGATACAGACTGGCATTATGATGCAATGCTTTATTTTGGAGCAGATAATCGTACGAATAAAAGACGTCCTGATATCTATGTGGATATCACGGATGTGATAGAAACAAAAAAACTTGCCTGCGAGGCACATCAATCCCAGGAAGTACTTCCTTATGCCATGAGCCTGTCCACAGAATATGGAAAAAATGCAAATGTGGAATACGCGGAAGGATTGTTTCTGGAGCAAAGTATTACGGTAGACAGTATCTCAAGCATTATGAAAAAAATATAAAGGGGAACGAGCAGGAGGAGTGTGATTTTGAAAATCGATTTTTATCAGAAGGCAAAAGAATACGAAGAAGAGATTCAAAATATGTATACATACCTTCATGAGAACCCGGAACTGTCTGGAGCAGAGAGAGAAACACAGACCTGGATCATGGGGCTTTTGGAAAAATGGAAGGTTGAACACCGTCCCTGTGCGGACACGGGAATATATGCAGCCATCAAGACAGCAAGACCAGGACATACGATCATGCTGCGTGCGGATATGGATGGTCTGCCGGTCCAGGAACAGACAGGACTTTCTTATGCATCCAAAAAGGAAGGAATCATGCATGCCTGCGGACACGATGCGCATATGAGTGTACTTTTGGGATGTATCAGAATCCTGAAGGAATATGAGGATATGTTGTGTGGAAATATCATTTTCATGTTCCAGCCATCAGAAGAACGAAATGGCGGATCAAAGAGAATGATAGAGGAGGGGGTACTGGAGGAGCCAAAACCGGAGCTGGCAGCGGCTTTTCACGTATGGCCCCAAAAGGCTCACAGCATCGCCTGTATTCCAGGTCCGGTCATGGCTCAGCCAGATGGATTTCGTATTGATATCGAGGGGAAGGGAGGCCATGGAGCATCTCCTCATTTATGTAAGAATCCTATTTCTGTACTGGCTCCACTGGCTTTGGCGATCAAGGAAATCACATCCGACAAGATCTCGGCGCAGGAATCAGCAGTGGTGAACGTATGCCAGATACACTGCGGAGAAAACTATAATCTGGTGGCAGATCATGGATATCTGGAAGGAACGATCCGAACCTATGACACGCAGGTGAGAGAGCAGATCATACACCATCTTGAAATCTTAACCGAGTCAATGCCGCAGGCATATGATATGAAGGGCTTCTTTACCCTGAATTCAGGATATCCACCAACGATCAATGATAAAAAAACAACTGTATGGGCTTATCATGCTCTTCAGGACAATATGAAAAATATGGATATTCTCTCAGAAGGAGAACCAGCCATGCTGGGAGAAGACTTTTCATGTTTCAGGGAAGTTTGTCCCACTTTATTTATGCGTCTGGGATGTTGGCCAAAAGAAGCCGAAAGGCAGCATCCACTTCATCATAATTGCTTTTGTATAGACAGATCAATATTGACGGACGGTGCAGCAGCGTTTTGTATGCTGGCAGCAAAATTTTCAAAAGAGGGGTATCAGACAGATGAAAACGATTGAGATGATATATAGAGTTACATGCAGACACTGCAGACAGGCCTTTGGAATTATCGAGGATCTTCGCCGCAGCAATGCGGAATACGAAAAACTGGAATTCAAATTTATAGATACAGAACGCGATAAAGAGCTTCTGGACGAATATGAATTCACCTATGTTCCCTGCTTTTATATAGACCAAAAGCGGGTTATGGAGGGCGTTCCCACAAACGAGAACATAGAAGAAATATTCAAACTGGCTATGGAGGATGCGGAAAAAAAAGAAGCAAGAGACCGGATCTGTAAAAAAATGCTTCAGGATGAGATCATCCTTGCCCTTGGATGTACCGAACCGGGAGCAATCGCATATGCAGCGGCCTGTGCCAAGGAAGTGTTAGGAAGTATCCCGGAACATATGGAGATATGGGTCAGCGGAAATATCCTGAAAAATGTAAAAAGCGTGATTATTCCAAATACAGGAGACCTGAAAGGTGTAGCAGAAGCAGCATTTTGCGGGATCGTAGGCGGCAATCCGAGACGTAAGCTGGAGGTTTTGAATTCTCTTACACCGAAGGACGTAGAAATCGTAAAAAGTTTAGTAGAGGAAAAAGACACCTATGCGATCCAGCTGGCCAAGGTGGAAGAACCTTTATATGTTAAAGTCAGCCTGAAAAATGGTGGACACAGTGCAGAAGTAGAGCTTCAGAAGAATCATATCAATATTACCAGAGTATTAAAAGACAAAGAAGATATAACGAAAGAATACCAGCGTCAGGAATGTGTTGGAAATCCAGATGATATCAAAGGAGATCTGAAGATTAAAGATATTTTTGATTTTGCATGTGAAACAGATATAGAGGAATGGAAAGATATCTTAGAACAGCAGATACAATATAACATGGAAATCGCAGAAGAAGGAATGAGACATGATTATGGAGCAAAAGTAGGAAAAAACCTTCTGAATTTATATAAAAATGAATATGCAGCACTTCTTGCCGCTTATGCAGCAGCGGGAAGTGATGCCAGGATGGGCGGCAGCACACTTCCGGTAGTTGCCAACTGCGGAAGCGGAAATCAGGGGATCACGATTACGGTTCCCATCACACTATATGCGAGGATAGAAGAGGCTGACAAAGAAAAACTATATCGTGCACTGATCTTTGCCAATTTGATCTCTATCTACATTAAAAAAGGAATCGGAAGATTGTCAGCTTATTGCGGAGCAGTAAATGCCGGATGCGCAGCAGCTTGCGGGATTGCTTATCTGGATCAGGCAGCACTCCCTGTGATAGAAGATATTATAACAAATACACTGGCAACAATCTCAGGAATGCTTTGCGACGGAGCAAAATCTTCCTGTGCTTCAAAGATAGCAGTATCCATAGAGATGGGACTTCTCGCCTACGAGATGGCAAAAAATAAATGCTGTTTTATGGAAGGGGAAGGCATCGTTGGAAAAGATGCAGATGAGACAATACAGTCTGTGGGAAGAATCGGAAAAGACGGGATGAAAGAAACAGACAACAAAATTCTGGAAATCATGATGGGAAAATAGGAGGAAATATTATGAAGCTGACTGTCATTGGCGGATGTGGTTCGCGCAGTCTGATGCTGGCAAAAAGTCTGGCAAAACAGGCAGAAGAATTGAATATATCTGAAGTAACATTTATGGATATCGATCAGGAAAGAGTAAAAATATTCGGATCTATGGTCCGTGAAGCATTTGCAAGAATATCTCCATCAGTGAAATTTGTCTGCACGACAGATGAAGTGGAGGCAGTTATGCAGGCGGACTTTGTTATTACAACGATCCGGGCAGGAAAAGAAGAGAGCCGCATCATTGACGAACGGATCGCACTGAAACATGGCGTGATAGGACAGGAGACAACAGGAATCGGTGGATTTGCGATGGCACTTCGTTCTATACCGACTCTATTGCATTACTGTGAGCTTATTAAAAAGTATGCAGATCCGGATGTCATGGTATTCAATTTTACCAACCCGGCAGGATTGGTCACGCAGGCACTCAAAGATCAGGGATATTCTTTTGTTTATGGAATATGTGATGCACCATCGGGATTTTTAAGGCAGGTAGCTTCAATTTATGGAACTGATGTAAAAAATTTCAAAGTACAGCTCGCCGGACTGAATCATCTGTCCTATTTTACCAGTGTGAAAATGGATGGAAAAGAAATCATTCAGGACATACTCCACAATCCCCAATTGTATGAACAGACGGATATGAGATACTTTGAACCGGAACTGGCACAGCATATTGGCTGCATGCTGAATGAATACTTATACTATTTTTATTATAGAGAAAAGGCTTTTGAGAATATCCAAAACACAGGCGAAACAAGAGGGGAAAGAATCAAAAGGATCAATGAGCATATGCTGGAAGAATTGAGTCAGTATGATGCCCATACAGATTTTGACAAGATGCTGGAAATCTACAGTGCCCATACATACGAGAGGGAAAGCAATTACATGCAGGGCGAGACATCCGTGGCAAGAGATGATGCATGTATTCCAAAGTTTGATCTGTATACGGAGGATGAGGGCGGATACGCAGGTGTCGCACTGGCACTGATGCGGGCAAAAATCACAGGAGAAGAGGGAGAAATGATCCTGTGTATCCAGAATCAGGGAATCATAGAGTGGCTGGAGGATACAGATGTTATCGAGGTGTCATGTACGATTTCCCGTGAAGGAGCAAAAGCAAAACCGGGTCCATATGATCTGCCGGAGAGCGCAAAACAGCTGATCAGTGCTGTCAAATATTATGAAAGAACGGCGGCGCAGGCCATCGTAGAGTGTGATAAGGAGAAGGCTGTCGATGCTCTTATGCTCCATCCGCTCATCGAATCCTATTCGCTGGCGAAAGAAGCACTTGCAGAATATTTGGAAGCATATCAGGAATACACAGGAGGATGGGGCAGATGAAAAGTGTAGCAGGTTTTGGCATCGCAAATGTGGATATCATATTTGGAAATGCCAGCAGAATGCCCCAACTGGGCGAAGAGATATATAGTGAAAACTGTTCCAAGCAGTTGGGCGGCGGAGCAGTAGCCACGCTGATCCAACTGGCGAGGCTGGGAGTGCCGGTGAACCTTGCAACCTATATCGGCAGCGGTGAGAGAAGCCAGTATCTGTTGAAGGAACTTGAGAAAAATGAGATAACTTACACGAATATGCTGGAGACGGAGGAAGAGGATCCGGTGACATTAAGCTGTATCGTATCCTGCCATCAGGACCGTGGGATCATCTCCTATAAACCGGAGGACTCAGCATTTTCGGTGGAAGACAGCAAGGTGTACGAATTTTATAAAGGAAATGATATTGCTTTTCTTTCCTTAGAACAAAAAGAATTATGTAAACCATTAAAAGAAGCGGGATGTCTGATCGTGTTGGATTCTGCATGGAGTGATATGCTGAGCATGGAATTATACTCAGATGTATTCCAATATGTAGATTATTTTATCCCGAATTCTATGGAAGCAATGAAAATCACGGGAGCCGACAGTGCCGGGCAGGCCTTGGAAACATTAGCAAAACATTTGAAAAATCCGATCGTAAAAAATGGAAATGCAGGATGTCTCTACAAAGAAAACGATATCATGCAGATCATTGAGCCGCTGCCTGTTCCTCATGTAGATTCCACAGGAGCCGGTGATGCATTTGCCGCAGGATTCATGTACGGATTATATTATGGATATGACTTGGCAGACTGTATCAGATTTGGAAATATCACGGGAGGAAATGCAGTGACTATGGTTGGATGTCTGGCGGCTCAGATGGACGAGGAAAAATTGCTGGATTATTTTCGCGAAGTATATGCAAGACAACCTAAAAATAAATAATATGTCCCGAAATCATAAAAACACCTGAAGAAGATCCTTGACAGATTTTCTTCAGGTGTTTTTGTATCCTTATGGGTCATTATGTTCTGGGAAATCCGCTGCTATAATGTATCTTGCCATCCGAAGAAATAAACGCAGCTTCCACATCCTCCGTCTCATTGATAAGCGCCATCCCTGCGTCAAGCCCAAGAGCAAAACAGGTAGTGCTCAGCCCGTCTCCTTCGGTGGAGGTGGGAGAAAGTATCGTCACAGAAGTCAGGCCGTTATCGTAAGGATACCCGGTGGAAGGATCGAGAATATGATGGTAGTTCCTGCCGTCCTTTTCAAAATGCCGCTCATAGATTCCCGAAGATACCACAGAATAATCTGACACATCTACAGTAGTTATCGTCTCATTCCTATCAGCAAAGGGTTTTTGCACACCGATCTTAAATGGTGTTCCGTCGGGTTTCTCACCGATGCAAAGCACATTTCCACCCAGATTGATGATAGCACTTTTCACATCTTTTGAAACGAGATGATCCTTTATGCGGTCTGCAATATAGCCTTTTGCGATAGCACCCAGATCAAGCTGCATACCCTCTGTATCAAAGTGGATAGACTCTCCATCAAGGGCAACTTTTTTATAACCGACCAAAGGCAGTTTTGCCTGTATATCTGCATCGTCCGGGATCGAAGGGTCCTCAGAAGTAAAATCCCAGAGAGAAGAAACCGGGCCGATCGTAATGTCGAAGGCACCATCGGAAAGCTCTGCATAAGAGAGTCCTTCCTGTATCAGCTTTGCAGTGTCGGCAGACAGATGAGAAATCCCCTGCTCATCGGTAAGCTCACCATTATTTAGTCGGGAAATCTCACTGGTAGGGATCGTACGGCTCAGCTGATCTTCATATTGTTTGCAGATGTTCAGCGATTCAGTCAGAAGAGAGGTGTCACTGGAATCATAGATGGTGATACTGACCACGGTATTTAGATAGAATCCAGTTTCTGTTATGGGTTCTGGATCCTGGGTAGGTGTTGAGTTTCCGCAGCCATTTAGTATAGCGGATAAAGTGAAAACTAAAAGAAATATCCGTATCAGATGTATTTTGTCCTTACTTACAGTCATGTTTTTTATTTTAATCAAGAGTTATATGCCTTTCTGATGGAATGATCGCATAGTGTGAACAGTTATCTACCATTATACAAAGGTAAAAACTTAGGTGCAAGACCTGTTTTCCATTTTTAAAAGTTGTGATATGATAAGGGTAACTGTTCAGTTACAGTAAAAGATAAAAGAGAGCAGGAGATGTCATGGAATACAACAAAGAATTGATATCAGAGCTAAGAGCAAAGATAAAAGATACCCTCACCTGTATTCAGGCGGATCAGGAGAAAAGACCACTTCATATCGCAAGGGAATTAGGCTATTTGTTATATGTGAGACTTTTTGTGGAGTCTCAAAAGAGGGAGAGTCTGCAAAACTTTTTTCCCTATGCAGGATTTCCTATGGAATGGTCCGGGAGCGAGGAGAATATGGATGCACAGGCAAGAGCCTGGCAGCTGCAGTATCAGATACAATATTGTTCTTCAATCGTGGAAGAAGGACATTTTATGGAAATGGCACAGTCCGCGGAGAATCCTCAGTGGATCCAGGAATTATGTAAACTTATAGATTGGGTAAGTGATCGCTGTGGATGGGGAGAAGAAATGCCTCAGCTTTTTGGGATTGCCCTTGAGATCATGATCGACGAGATTTATGATCTGGGTGTGGAAGGATTCTTCCTTATGCCTGAGAATCTGTGTGATATGCTGCTTTCGATGGCAAATGTGCCGGAGGATGGCCGTGTATGGGATCCCTCCAGCCGAACAGGAAGCTTTCTGGCAGCGGCATTTGCAAAGCATAAAGAGTGGGAGCTGCATGGAACAGAGACCGATAAGGAACAGTGTCTGCTGGCCAACATGCTTCTGTTCTATCTAGGTTCCCTAACAGGAAAAATAGAGAATAAGGACCCACTGGAAGAACAGAACAAATATCAACTAATCATATCCAATCCACCGGTAGGGGAATTGGACGCAGCACTTCAGGACAGGTTCTCCGTTACTACCCGGAAGAAACAACTCCAATATCTCCAGATGGTGATGGAGCAGCTGGAAAAGCAGGGACAAGCTATCATAGTAGTCAATGAGGGAACCTTGTTCAAGTTCGATGCGGAGATGCGCGTTCGTCAAAAACTGGTGGACGAATATGAACTGCAGGGCGTGATATCATTTCCGGCAGGGGCATTTTTGCCATATACGGGAAGTAAAGCTTCGGTGCTGATCTTTGCAAATGCACCGGAAAAGGTCAGTGAGAGCTTAGCTGTATGGTTCTATGAACTTCATGATCCAGGCTATACGCTGGATCGGAAGCGGGAGACCACAACACAGGAAGAGATAGAAAAACTGCTTACCTCATGGAGAGACCGAAAGGAACTGGAAGTGGAGTGGAAGCGGCAGCTCGTCAAAGGGGAGAAAAAGAATCAGTGGGAAAATCCTGTCCCCGAGACCTGGCCGGAGGTTCATTATTGGTTTGCTGACAGAAAAACGATCAGACAAAATGATTATAATCTGACAGCAGGAAGATATAAACCATGGAAAGAATCTGCATCAGAGATACTGGAATCTCCAATGGTATTATTGGATCAGCTTTCAGATCTGGAGCAGGAGACGATGGAACAGATAAAAGAATTGATCGAGATGACCAGAAAATATGGATAAAGCGATGAGATGGAATGAATACAAATTAGAGGCAGTGGCCAAGCTTGTGTCAGGAAGAACACCGGACAGGGAACAAAAAGAATATTATGCCAAAGAGGGGATACCCTGGGTGAAAATAGAGAATCTGGACCAGGGATATATCACCGAAAGTACAGAATATGTGTCGGAACTTGGCAAAGAAAAAGTGAATATTGTTCCCGAACAGAGTGTGCTTTTTTCCATCGTAGGAACGGTGGGAAAGGTGGGGATAGCTGCCTGCAGACTGGCCACCAACCAGCAGATCGTGTCGTTGATTTTTGATGAGACAAAGGTGCTTCCCATGTATGGGTACTACTGTCTCAGATATCATGCAGAAGATATCAAAAAGTTATCAAATCAGACAACAATGGCACTGATCAGCAGAAAAACGCTGGGACAGTATAAGATCCAGGTTCCGGAAAACCTTGAACTTCAAAAAGAAATCATTGAAAAACTACAGAAGTTTGAAGTGTATGCGCAAAAAAAAGAAAAGCTGAGAACACAGTTTGGTACATACGAGAGCGTACTGTTTTGGAAAATGTTTGCAGATGAGATCCAGTACCATGAACAACTGGAACTTAAAGAATTCTTATCGGATCCTATAAACAGTGGCTTTGGTAAAAATGAAAAACTTCCAGAAAACAGCAAAAGCATAGAGGCCGATGCATTTTCAGCCCCTTATTTGTGCGGATCTGAAGCGTCGGATATAGACAAAAATACAGGAAAAATCACATACGGACGAACGATTTTAGATGATCGATATCTGGTAAAAGACAGGGATATTCTTCTTCGAAATGGTTCTTTGATCCTGGCAGAAAAGCAGGAAAATCCTTTATATTTTGACCGGAATATTCTTTGTATCCGGACAAAAAAGACACAGCTTTTGCCGGAAGTCTTGTATGCATATCTGAGCCTTCCAAGGATGAAGCATGTCTTATATGGAGAGCGAAAGGCGGGAGATGGAAGGAAAAGACCGATTCGTGCAAGCGAATTGGAGAGGATGAAGATTTCCTATTTTACCATGGAAAAGCAGACCAAATACGCAGCCTGCCTCAGGAAGATCCGCCAGATCGAGAAGTCTCTGGATAAGGAAATCTTGTATGCGTGGAAGGTATTTGAAATCATGCTGCAGCTTCTTTTGACAAAAGAGAAGGAAAAATCAGATAAATTGCCGGCATCAGAATCAGAAGAGGAATATATTGAAAGCCAAAAAGAGAAGAAAGATGATGAAGGTGAAGGACTGGAAACCTTGGCAGAGCAGGAGCAGATATCCCGGCAAAGAGCAGTAAGTCATCTTATACTTGCCATACTCTGCGGGTGGTGCCCGAGCGATGGAAAGACGGGAGAGTATTGCAAAAAACGCCAGGAAATATTCCGGATAGCCCAACCATTTTTCCAGCCTGTTGCCCTGTCTTTTGTACGCGGGCAGGAACAAAAGGAATACCTTTTGGAGAGAGATTTTCTCGTATATCATTCAGCGGTACTTTCAGCCCGCTGGGAGCAGCCGTTTGATTTTCTAAAAGAGATGCTCAGCCAGTTGGAAAATGGTGAAATCGAGGATGCACATCTGGCATTTCAGGGAGAGACTGGTATCGGTACGGAGCTTGAATGGAATGATGAGGATGTGGAACGTATGGCAGGTGCCGGACTGAGACTTCTGATCGCGTATTCGGGATTAGAAGCCTGTGATTATTTATTATCATAAAGCAGCTGTATTTGATCAGCAAGAAAGGTTGACATAACATGAATGCAAAGAAAAGCAAGATCCGCATGGTAGGTCTGGATCTGGATGGGACAGTTTTTAACGAAGCGAAGAACATAACAGACTATACAAAAGAAGTTCTGGAACGTGCAATGGAACAGGGAGTTGTGGTACTGCCTGCGACAGGCCGGCCGGAATGTGGACTTCCCAGGGAAATGCTTGATATCCCAGGAATAAAATATGCTCTCACATCGAATGGGGCAAGAGTGATCGAACTGTCCAGCGGGCGGACGATATATAGTGAGCTTATCCCATGCGAAGTGACGCTCCGGGCACTTCAATTGATGAATGAATGGGATGGTTGTGTATGGGAAGTATATTTTGACGGGAAGGTATGTGTGGAGGAAGGCCGATACAGATTTCTCAGACACCCGGATATGACACCTGCCCTGATCCAATACATGTATGATTCACGTGTGCCGGTCAAAAACCTTTTCCAGAAGATAGAAAAAGAAAAGATCGGAATGGAAAAGATACACATGGTTTTTGAAGATACCAAAGTACGAAATGAAAAGATGAAGATACTAAGAGACCAATTTCCCGAGCTTGATATCAGCTGTGCAACAACATTTAACATCGAGATCAATTCCTCGAAGGTGGGAAAAGGTATTGCTCTTTTGGAACTCGGAAAGCTTCTCGGGATCCGTAAAGAAGAAATCATGGCGTGCGGCGATGCATCCAATGACTGGAATATGTTGGAAAATGTAGGATTTCCGGTAGCCATGGGAAATGCCGATGAAAAGACAAAGCAGCTTGCTTCTTTCGTTACAAAGTCAAATGAGGAAGATGGTGTAGCATATGCGATCGAGCGATTTGTACTGGAGGAGGGAGCAGCCTCCTGAGAAAGGATGGGCAGATGCGGGAAAGAGACCAACGAAATAAGGGAAAGATAATCTGGATGTGTGTGATGACGATATTGATGATTTTGGTTTTTCTCGCATTTTATCGTTATCAGAAAATGAGTGGTCAGTGGATGAAGTCGGTGGAAGATACCAGGCAATTACAGGAAGCATATGAAGAGCTTCTTCAGGAAAATCAGGAGAAGATCCAGGAATTGGAAGAGCAGATAGATAATAAGTAAAAGCACTCCAAAAGGGCTTATTTCAACTGAATAACCTCAGGTGCAAACTGCAATTACCGGCAAAGCGGATGATAGTATGAACATTGCGGCAAATAGTATGATGAAATCCATGCTAAAAAGGAGTATAAGTTAGATTATAGTAAATTTATTGTATTAGATAGTTAAAGCAATCAGCAGTAAATTAAAAAAGGAGGCTACATCGATGAAAAAGAAAAAAGTATTAGCACTTGGACTTGCAGCAGTTATGACAGCAGGTATGCTGAGCGCATGCGGCGGATCCTCAGATTCAGCAGACAAAGGTTCTTCAGAGAGCACAGGTTCTGAATCTACAGAGGCAGCATCTTCTGAAAAACAGGAGATCACATTCTGGTTCCCAACATTTGCATCTGCAGATGGAGACATTACAGACCAGGAATTCTGGGATGAGCAGATGACAGCATTCGAGGAAGAAAACAACTGTGAAGTTAATGTTGAGATCGTTCCTTGGGACAATTATGAAGAGAAATACCTGACAGGTGTTAACTCAAACGATGGCCCGGATGTAGGATATATGTACATGGAGATGTTCTATGACTATATCGACATGGGAGCACTTGTTGATGTTGATGAGTATTTTACAGATGAAGAAAAAGCAAATTATACATACTATGATCTTGGAAATATCCAGGGCGGACAGTATGCACTTCCAGTAGTTGTAGGTAACCCACGTATCCTGATCGGAAACATGGATATCCTCAGCGAAGCTGGTATCACAGAAGTTCCTACTTCTACAGAAGAACTTGTAGCAGCATGTGAAGCAGTAAAAGCTTCTAATCCAGACGTTGCACCTATCATGCAGGACTGGGGTAACTCACATTACGGTTCTCTGAATGAAATCTACTGGCCATATTTCTGGGGCGCTGGCGGACAGATCGTTGACGAAGAAGGCAATCTGACCATCGATACACCAGAAGGACTTGAGGCAACTCAGTTCCTGTATGACCTGAAAGCAAACGGATACCTGCCAGAATCCAGCACATCTTGTGATGATGTTCTTGAGCCATTCAAAAACGGTGAAGCAGCTATGATCATGTGTGCATCCAGTAACGCACTGCAGGTTGACACTGTAAACTGGGATTTCGCTCCTATCGTACAGGGATCTAAAGACGGTAAGACATTTGTAGCAGCTGACTCTCTGGTTATGTTCAACTCTTGTGAGAACAAAGACCTGGCAGCATCTCTTATGAAATATGTAACAGGCAAAACAGTTATGAATGCATTCCATTCACAGATTTCTGATCAGCCACCTATCACAGCAGATGATACATATGCTGGTGACGAAAGATTTGCAGACCTGTTCACAGAGAATGGTGACAACTTTATCAGTCTTCCAGTATTCAAGGGAGCAAGCTCTATGTATGATACACTGTACAAAAACTTACAGTCTATGATGCTTGACGAACTTACACCTCAGGAAGTACTGACAACCACAACAGAGTACTACAACGACAATCTTAAGTAAGACATAATAAGCAACGGGAACTTCAGAGCGGAAGAACCTCTAGGGTTCTTCCGCTTTTTGAATAAAAAAGCGGAAAGAAAAACGTGATAAAAGTTTCGGCAGGGTGCCGGAGCAAATAATCAAGAAAGGGAGTGGATAAAGATGAAAAGAAAAAGAAGAGAAGCCATTGAAGGAATTATCTATATTCTTCCGAGTTTCATTCTTATCATATGTTTTTGCATAATTCCGATCATTATGTCAGGCTATTTCAGCTTTACAAAGTACAATGTAATGAACGCTCCGGAATTTGTCGGACTTGAAAATTATGTAAAAATGTTTAAAGATTCATATATGGTTTCGGCTACAAAGAATACATTGCTGTATGTATTGATGACAGTGCCATTCCAGACCATTATCTCACTGGCATTTGCAGCATTTTTAGCAAATAAAATGTCCAAGATGAAATCAGGAGAGTTTCTTCGGAGCATCATGTTTATACCGGTTATCGCATCTGCTGTTACAGCCGGAACGATCTGGAGGATCATACTGAATACAGACGGAGGATTTTTAAATAATATCTTGAATTTCTTCCATATTCCATCTGTTAACTGGCTGGGGAGCACTTCAACTGCTTTGCTCAGTATCTGTATCGTTGCAGTATGGAAAAATGTCGGCTATTTCCTGGTAATCTATTATGCAGGTATCATGGGAATATCCAAAGAATTATATGAGGCAGCTCGTGTGGATGGAGCAACCTCCATGCAGCAGTTTACAAAGATCACGATGCCAATGTTAAAGCCGATCACTTATCTGGTCGTTACACTGGGTATTATCTGGTCCTTCCAGGTATTTGACTTGTCCTATCTGATGACAGGCGGCGGCCCGGGCCACTCTTCCGTTACATTGGTAATGGGTATCTACAACTCAGCATTTAAGCAGTACAGAATCGGTTATGCATGTGCCGAGGCTATGTTCCTTCTTGTTATCATTCTTGTCATTAACGTGATCGAGAATCTATTCTTCAAGGATAAAAAGGAGGCGAAATAATGAGCAAACCAAATTCAGAAGTTATGCATAAGACACGAAAATGGACGCCGGTATCCATTATTGGACTTTTCTTCATTCTTGTGTTTTCAGCAATCTGTGTCGCACCATTTATTTATATGATCATTATGTCCTTTACCCAGTCTACGACATTATATATCCACTGGGCGGATGTTGATTTTACTGATTTTACAAACTTCCAGTATGTAATTGGAAAGAGCGGATTTACCAGATCCCTGTTAAACAGTGTGATCGTAGTTGCCTGCTCCTGTTTCTTCAACTGTATCATTGCTTCTATGGCAGCGTATGGTTTTTCAAAGAAGAGATTTCCAGGAAGAAATGCAATCTTTCAGATTTATCTTTTAACACTGATGATCCCGGGACAGGTAACGATGATCCCTGTATTCATCATGATGAACAAGATGAACCTGCTGAATACTTACTTTGCACTGATCGTTCTTATCATCAATGCATTTGGTGTATTCCTGATCCGTCAGTTCATGGACAGTGTTCCGGATGAACTTCTGGAAGCAGCACAGGTGGATGGATGCCCTGAATACAGAATCTTTATTCAGATCGTTATCCCGCTTATCAAACCTGTACTGATCTCTCTGGTAGTATTTACATTCGTTTCCTCATGGAATGATTTCCTGTGGCCGTTGGTATCTACTTCAGAGTCCAGCATGTATACACTGACAGTTGCCCTGTCACTGCTTAAGACACAGTACCAGACAAACTATGGTCTGATCCTGTCAGGAGCAGCAGTATCCTTTATCTTCCCATTCATCATGTACGTATTCCTTCAGAAACAGTTCGTTGAAGGTATCGCACTGAGCGGAATCAAAGGATAATATGAAGTAAATAAACCTTCGGTGGGTCCAGGTGATTGGTGCACCGGAGGTTATTTTAAAATTATATAACATTTTATAGGAGGTTTTTATGGAAGCAATGACATTAAAAATGGTATCATCGCTGGAAAAAGTACTTCCGGCAAAAGAACCATCAGGCGAGGGATTCTCTCCTAAACTGACAGCACTCAAGGGGGAGACAGTTTCTTTCCAGATCGCTTATTATTGGGACGGCGAGAGGAAACAAAGAGGAGAAGTAAAAACAGAGATCGGTGAAGGTGCAAGCGTTCGTGTGCGTTCCGTAGGACTGGTGCCGTGTGCTTATCCTTGTCATCAGAAGAGAGACGATGATTACATGGTGACAGAGCCGGGACTGTATCCGGATCTTCTGTCTGATATCTCGGAATTTGGATTCCCGATCATCTCAGGTCAGTGGAGAAGCCTGTGGATTGATCTGGAGACTACGAAAGATACAAAACCAGGCGTCTATACAGCCAAGATCTCTCTTATCAAAGGTCAGGAGCAGGAGGATATCCAGGTAGAACTTGAGGTTCTCCCGGCCGAAGCACTGGAACTGGATATTCCACGTACCGAGTGGTTCCACTGCGACTGTCTGGCTAATTATTACGATGTGGATGTGTTTAGCGAAGAGCACTGGAGAATCGTAGAAAACTTCATCCGTCTGGCTGTTAAGCGTGGATGTAATATGATCCTCACACCAATCTTTACACCACCTCTTGATACTGCTGAGGGCGGTGAAAGACGTACTGTACAGCTTGTTGATATCAAGGTTACAGATGCCGGTTACGAATTTGGTTATGAAAAGTTTGAAAGATGGATCGCTATGTGTCTGAGATGCGGCGTGAAATACTTTGAGATTTCTCATCTGTTTAGCCAGTGGGGCGCAAAAGCCACACCGAAGATCGTAGGAAATGTAGACGGTGAAGAGAAGATCATTTTCTTCTGGGATACAAAAGCTACCAGTGAAGAATACGCTGGATTCATGAAACAGTTCCTTGATTCCTTCACAAAAGAAATCGAAAAACTGAATGTTGGAAAACAGTGTTATTTCCACGTGTCAGATGAGCCTACACTGGAGCAGCTTGAATCTTACAGTGCAGCAAAGAATCTGGTGAAGGAACAGCTGAAGGGATATCATATGATCGATGCACTTTCCAGTCACGAATTCTTCAAACAGGGAGTTATCGATGAGCCGGTCTGCGCCAGCGATCATATTGAGCCATTCCTCAAAGACAGACCGGAGAGACTGTGGACCTATTACTGTACCGGACAGTGTGTGGATGTATCCAACCGATTCATCGCACAGCAGGGAAGCCGCACAAGAGTGATTGGTGCTCAGCTGTATAAGTATGAGATCGATGGTTTCCTGCAGTGGGGATATAATTTCTATAACTCAGAGTATTCATTATACCCGATTGATCCATATCAGTGTACAGATGCAGATGGAGCGTTCCCGTCAGGCGATCCTTTCCTTGTATATCCTGGAAAAGACGGACAGCCGGTGGAATCCATCCGTAACATGCTGATGGACGAAGCGATGGCAGATCTGATGGCGATGAAATATCTTGAAAAACTGACAAACAGAGAGACGGTCATGAAATGCATGGAAAATGAAGAGACTGGAGAAGTTACCTTCAAACAGTATCCAAGAGCAATTTCCTATCCATCAAGCGTCAGAGAAAAAGTAAATGCGGCTATCAAGGCAGCGCTGAAATAAAAAAGGAAATCAAATTAAATTTCCAGATATGAATAAAGCAGATGTAGTTTGCAAACTACATCTGCTCTTTTTTTTCGGATTCTTTTGAAAAGTTCTGGATCGAGCTGCGGTATTCGGAGGGCGACATCCTGGTATATTTCTTAAACTGCAAAGAAAAATATTGGTAAGAAGAATAATCCAGAAGATTGGCGATCTCAGTATAGTTATATTTTGCCTGGCGGATCATATCTTTCGCCACATTGATCTTAAGACGGCAGAAATATTCGATGACACCACAGCCCTTTTCTTTATGAAACAGCTTTTCCAGCTGTGAACGGCCTACATTATTGGACTTACATATCTCAGAAAGCGTCAGGTGGCTGTAGACATTTTGAGTCAAGTACCGCTCCAGCTGATTGAAAAGATCGTCATTATTCCTTCGGATGGAAGGATGGGTCGGCTCATTTTTCTTTCCGGGCGGCGGCGGTGCGGTGGAAGCAGTGTATCGGCGATAGATGCTGAGCAGCAAAAATTCCAGAGAAAGCTGGATGATCTGCTCGCTTCCAAAGTCAATATTATCCTTCCTCTCCAACTTACAGATATAAGGATTGTTCAGGGGAGTGACAAAGGTTTTTCTCGTCTCCGTGATGATCTGCCCCAGATAAAACTGTTCCGTCTGATTCAATGTGACCAGCCGTTTTTTAAAAAACTCCATGCACGGTGCATCGCAGTCAAAGGAAATAACGATGAGATTGGGCGTGGAGATGCCATTGGCCTTGAGGGCGTGGAATTCATTTGGTTTATGAAAAAGCATTTCACCTTTTTTTAAAGGGATCACAGCAGAGTCAGCAGTGATATCGATCGTTCCATTATCAGCGTACACCAGCTCCCAAAAGTCGTGGGATTCCCCCTCATAGATAAAATCCTTCATATATTCAAAATAATGGATAGAATAAATATTTGTTATGGCAAATTCTCTCTGCAAGGTGATACTTTCATATGTAGTCATACGAACCTCCTTAAAACAAGAATACAGATATTATAGCATGAAGGACAAGAAAAAATCTATAATCTATAACATTAAGAAAAAAGTTGTGGTATACTACTGTTACTGAGCACGCAGTGAACGGTAATATATTGCGGATATATGTGTGATATAGGAAGGGGAGGAACAGGAAAATGATAGCAAGGATAGCAGAAAAAATGATAGAATATGATCGCGCAGACACTCACAGGATCAATCATTTTATGAAAGTATATGGATATGCTTCTATGATTGGAAAGCTTGAGGGGATTGATGAGGAGACTCAGGAGACACTGGAGATCGCATCACTTCTTCATGATATCGGGATCAAGGTCAGTATCGAAAAGTATGACAGCTCTGCAGGCCATTATCAGGAGATTGAGGGACCGGCACTGGCAAAAGAACTGCTGGAAGAATTTTCTCTCAAAGAAGAGATGGTGGAGCGTATCTGTTATCTGATCGGACATCATCATACGTATTCAAGAATCGATGGAATTGATTATCAGATTCTTGTGGAGGCTGATTTTCTGGTAAATCTGGACGAAGATCATTGTGAAAGAGACGCTATCGACAGCGTGAAAAAAAGAATTTTCAAGACCGAAAGCGGGAAAAAGATCTTAGATATGTTATTTGAAAATGTTGGAGCGTGATCAAACACGCTGAAGGAAAAAGCAGGCAGGTACTGCGTGAGGGACAAAAGTGACTCACACAGTACCTGTCTGTTTTTAATGTTACACCTTGCTCAGAGATATTAAGAAAAATGTCAGATTCTTATTAAAAAAATCTCGGCTTTCTCTGCTACAATAAGAAACAGTGAAAGAATCACCATAGAAGTTTATCCGCAAGGACAAAGAAGGAATAAGAGGGAATAAAGGGAAGATGGAAAAATACAGTATCTTAGTGGTTGATGATGATAAGGAAATCGTGCGTTCGCTATCCCGGCTTTTGGAACTGGAAGGCTATCAGGTCTACCGGGCGTATCAGGGGCTGGAAGCACTGGATATATTGATGGAAAGGCAGGTACATCTGATCCTGCTGGATGTGATGATGCCAAAGCTAAATGGGCTTGCGGCACTTATGAAGATCAGGGAAAAGAACAATATCCCCATCATCATGCTTTCGGCAAAGACAGAAGAGAGTGATAAAGTTCTCGGTCTGTCCATGGGAGCAGATGACTATGTAACAAAGCCATACAACACAGCAGAACTTATGGCAAGGGTAAAGTCCCAGCTTCGAAGATATTTTTCTCTGGGAGCGGCAGGAAGAGGAGAAGATGACAGTATACTGAAAAATGGCGGGCTGATCCTCAATAAAAATACAAAAGAACTGGAAGTGGACGGCGATAATGTCCGTCTCACAGCTACAGAATATAAGATCGTAGAACTTCTGATGAGCCATCCGGGGTATGTATTTTCAGCAGAGGAAATCTATAATCAAGTCTGGCAGGAAGATGCCTACGGTGTGGAGAATACTGTCATGGTCCATGTAAGAAGGATCCGTGAAAAGATAGAGATAACACCGAAGAATCCAAAATATTTAAAGGTGGTGTGGGGAATTGGATACAAAATCGAAAAGTATGATTAAGGAAGATTTAGAGCAAGAAGATAGGGAAAAAGAAAGTTCAGATGGAAAAAGTTCAGATAAAAAAAGTTCAGATAAAAAGCAAAAAGGAATCTTTTTGGCGGCAGGCATTTTGATCACCTCGGTCTGTGCTTCATTTTCAACGATATTCAGTTACTATGGCTCGATCAACTGGTACTGGTCCTATATGGGGAAGAACTTTTTCGGGACAAGTGCGGTGATCCTGATGATCATTGCGGTGATCGCAGGAATCGCATCGGTGGCAGACGCTGTATTATTTTTAAGAGCATATCCGCCTTCAAAAGAAGATGTCCGATATAAGGCGGACCGGATGTGGAGCGAGGCGGCGATCATCCTGTGCCTGGTTTCTGGAATTATCTGGCGGCAGATGTTTTCATTTGATAAGCGAATTGATGAGGTTAAAGTGTGGGGAGCCTATATTGTCAATCATGCAGGCACAGCGGTCTGGGTTGGGATCCTGTTGTTGGCCCTGCTGGTGCTCTTCTATGGAAGTATCCTGATCATGGCACGGAAGTTCTACCTTGGTATCTGGAAGGAGTCATCCTTGATCTATAAGATCATCCGGGAATATAAGGAACGCACTCCACTGGAAAAAAGGATACAAAACAGCAGAAAAATGTGGCTTGCAGCCCAGCTCATATGCATAGCAGGTGCTTTGATCTGTATCATATTCTGGAATGCTTATTTTTATCTTGAAGGATACTGGGTTGCGGCTGTTGTCTTTATCCTGGCTGGACTGGGAATTTGCCTCAAGCAATTTTTCTCGAATAAAGTGATGCGGGATGCAGGAATTCTTGCAGAAAAGATCCGAAGGATGGAAAATGGTGAGGATTTTGACGAGACGGTCCGACTTCCGGAGAGTTCTTTCTTGTATGAGGCATCAAATGCGTTGGAAAACATCGACAGTGCCATGCGAAAGAGCGTGGAAAAACAGGTACAGGCAGAGCGGCTGAAGATCGATCTCATCACGAATATGTCCCATGATCTGAAGACTCCGCTGACTTCTATGGTCGGCTACACGGATCTGTTGAAAAAATCAGACCTGAATGCGGAGGCAAAGGATTATGTGGAAGTGATTTCTGTCAAGCAGGAACAGTTAAAGAACATGATCCAGGATCTTTTTGAACTTTCAAAAGCGACCAGCGGATCGGAGCAATTGAATCTGGAAGTCCTGGATATGAGAAGACTTTTGGAGCAGACGATAGGAGATATGGAAGATGCCATCCGTGCCAGTGAACAGATCATAAGGACCAGATTTTCCGCGGAACCACTGTATTTTATTGGAGATAACGGGAAAATGTATAGAGTAGTACAAAATCTTCTGGAAAATGCACTGAAGTACTCACTTCCAGATACGAGAATCTATCTGGAGGCAGAGAAAAAGAATGACCAGATTCAGATGAGTATGAAGAATATCGCATCCTATGAGATGGACTTTGCACCTGATGAGATCATGGAGAGATTTGTAAGGGGAGACAAATCTCGTTCCACAAGCGGTCACGGGCTGGGACTGGCGATAGCGTCCAGTTTTGTGAAAAATATGGGAGGGGAACTGCAGGTAGATATCGATGGAGACCTGTTCAAAGTGACGATGCATTTTCCATGTGCGCAGCCGGACAAATAGGAGAGAATTAATGAGGTGATAAGAATGAATACAATTTCTATAATAGTTCCATGTTACAACGAAGAAGAAGCGATACCAGTATATTACGAAGAAATGCAGAAAATCATGGAAATGATGAAAGAAAATCGGATGGAGCTGATCTTTGTAGATGACGGATCGACAGATGGGACACTGGAAACGATACGTTCACTTTCAAGAAGGGATGAAAGATGCAGATATTACTCATTTTCAAGGAACTTTGGAAAGGAGGCCGCCATGTATGCGGGCTTGTCCCATGCGACAGGAGACTACGTGGCGATCATGGATGTGGATCTTCAGGACCCGCCGGAACTTTTGATGAAGATGTATCAGCTTTTGCAGCAGGAAGACTGTGACTGTGTGGCGACAAGACGGGCAAACAGGGAAGGCGAACCGAAGCTGCGGTCATTTTTGTCAGACAGCTTTTATAAGGTCATCAATAAAATGTCAAAAACAGGAATAGTAAATGGGGCAAGAGATTACCGGATGATGAAACGACGGATGGTGGATGCGGTCCTTGCTATGAGTGAGTACAACCGTTTTTCAAAAGGTATTTTTCAGTGGGTAGGATTTCGCACCGTATGGCTGGAATTTGAAAATACAAAGCGATGTGCAGGTGAGACAAAGTGGTCCATGGGAAAACTGTTTTCCTATTCTTTGGAGGGGATTACGGGATTTTCCGTGGCACCACTCTCACTGGCTTCCGTGGTAGGTGTTACGTTTTGTTTCATTTCTTTTCTTATGATTTTGTTCATCGTTGGAAGAACGTGGATTTTCGGGGATCCTGTGGCGGGCTGGCCGTCGCTGGTATGTATCATTTTTCTGGTAAGCGGGATTCAGCTTTTTTGTACCGGGATCGTTGGAGAATATTTGTCAAAGACCTATCTTGAGACAAAACACCGTCCGATTTATATATTGAAAGAAGAGAGTGCACAGGCAGGATCCGGTCAGGATGAGACGGATGCATATGGGGAAATGGATCATGAAGAAAATACTGAAAGATAAATCTGTGTGGGTCTTATCCGCAGGATGTATCGCTTTGTGTATCCTGTTTGTGCTCAGCCGCGGAGTATTTGGTTCGCAGGTTGACTGGATCTGTCAGCACAGTACTTTGACAGATTATTTTCGAAAGCATTTTTACCAGACAGGAGAGTTGTTTCCTGACTTTGCATGGAATCTGGGCGGCGGGCAGAATATCTACAACTTTGCATACTATGGAATTTATAGTCCGCTTATATTAGGCTCCTATCTTTTGCCGTTCATTCCGATGGATATCTGCATCATGGGCGGGAGCATCCTGAGTTATGTGGTTTCGGTTGTTTTATTTTACCGTTGGCTTATAGAAAAAGGAATATCATGGAAGCATAGTTTTAGTACCGCCTGCATGTTTGCACTGGCCACACCCCTGATCTTTCAATTTCATACTCAGCTGATGTTTGTAAATTACATGCCGTTTTTGTGTATGGCACTGTGGGGATGTGATCGGTATCACCAGGTGCGGAAAAGAGGAATGCTGATCATAGGGATCACGGGAATGATCCTTTCCAGCTTTTATTTTAGTATGGGAGGGCTCATCGCGATATTCTTATATGCTTTGAGCGAATGCAGAGGCAAAAAAGGTACACTTTGGGGGATCTTCTGGAATACAGGTCTTTCGGTTGCTTTATCAGGAGTTCTGCTGGTGCCTACAGCGATGGCGATCCTTCAGGGCCGGGGAGGTCAGGAGACAGGCAGGGCAGCGATAGGGATCTTGTCACTTCCACCCACGAGGCTGTTATATTCGTCTTATGGTATAGGACTTACAGCATTTTCCCTTGTCTGTTTGTTGGGCTGTATCCTGTGTGCGAAAAAATGGCAGGAACGGATACTGCCCATCGGGCTGCTGATCATTTTTTCAGTACCGGTTTTTGCACTTGTGCTAAATGGCGGGTTGTATCTGAGAGATAAGGTGTTTATTCCCTTTCTTCCGCTTGTGTGTCTTGTGATGGCAAAGTATCTGGAAGAGAAGGTAAGACGGAAGAGAGATATCCTTCCCTATCTGGCAGTGATCCTATTACTGTGGTTTAGCCAGAGCAATAAAAATTTTGGATCGTACTGGATATGGGCTGTGGCGGATGCAGTGCTGATGCTTTTGCTGTACCTTGTATGGCAAAAATTTCCAAAGATTCCATGGCAGATTCTGGCATCCTGCGTGATCCTGTTTTTTTGCGGCTGGATCCAGAACTGGCAGGAAGACAAAATCTTGTCCAGAGAAGAATATGAAAGTATCACGGATGAGACAAAAACACAGGCGATATCAGACATTCTGGAGGAAGATCCTTCCTTGTACCGGTTGGATATGGTGGGGGATGGAGCTGAGAACAAGGCGAATATCAACAGGATTTTTGATGCCCGCCAGAGGATCACCTCCGTGTATTCTTCCGTGTCCAATAACGATTATAATGAATTTCGAAAAAATATTTTCAGGCTGAATGAACCTTTGAGAAATAATATGATGCAGTCACCCACAGACAATCCCTGTTTTCTTAGCCTGATGGGAGTAAAATATCTGATGGGAGATCACGCACCGGATGGTTACACCCTTTATCAGCGATATGAGGATTTTAACCTCTATCAAAGCGAGACGACAACACCGTTGGCTTATGCGGCAACGCAGGTAGTGGGTGAGGATGCCTATGAGAGCCTCACATTCCCTGATAATCAGACGATATTACTGCAGCGTGCAGTTGTTCCTGATGATGAGCTGAAGAAGGCTGACAGCGAAGAATACGGCGTATTAGACGATACAACAGAAAAACAACCGGTATCGATGAAGGAATGTGAGTTTTGGATACCAGAAATGGACACTAACGATATAGAAATCATTAAAACAACCGGTAAAGCAGAAGACGACAGTAAATCACAAGATGGATACGAGATCAGAACAGGAAAAGAAGTAGAGATCAAAGTACCATTTGAACACATATCTTCTGATGACACCATGCTGGCATTGAGCTTTGATGTGGAAAATGAAAAGCCGGATCAGGACATGCATATCCGTCTGCAGGAGCAGACCAACCGGCTTACGGCCAGAAATCATCTATATGCCAACCACAATGAGAACTTTACCTATATGGTGACGGTCGATCCGGATCAAAATGAGATAGCTGTGAAATTTGGAAAAGGGAAGTATAAGATATCTAATATACGTGCCTTTATGGGGAGCATGAAGGCGACAATAAATGAAACACTTTACCAGGATCCATTTATGCCGGATGGGGAACAATCGGATGGTCGGAACATGGCCGGCAGTATAACAGCCGGAGCAGATGGATATCTGATAACCAGTATCCCCTATGACAAGAACTTTGTTATACAGGTGGATCAAAAAAAAGTGGAGATATTTGAAGTCAACAAAGCATTTCTTGGATGCAGGCTTTCCAAGGGGAACCACGAAATATCGATATCCTATCATGCGCCGGGAAAAACGGTAGGTTTATTCCTGAGTTTCTGTGCCTTGATAACCGGGGGATGGGGATATCTAAGAAAACGAAAAGATGAGAAAAAGCCCTGTTTTACGGAAAAAAACGAAAGAAAAAACAAGTTAAAAAATGCTGTCCAGATCAATCGAGTGTGTTCGATGTGATGGGGACAGCATTTTTTATATTATATTTGAAATATATTATTTCTGAGTATCTCTCTTACGAAGTCTTGCATCCAGAATCTTCTTACGGATACGAAGGCTTGTAGGTGTAACTTCGAGAAGCTCATCTTTGTCGATGAATTCCAGTGCTTCCTCAAGGCTCAGTACCTTAGGTGTTGTAAGCTTCAGAGAATCGTCTGCAGATGAAGAACGGGTATTGGTAAGATGTTTTGTCTTGCAGACGTTCAGCTCGATATCTTCGGCTTTACCGTTCTGTCCGATGACCATACCGGCATATACTTTTTCACCGGCTCCGATGAACAATGTACCACGGTCCTGTGCAGAGAAAAGACCATAGGCTACAGACTCACCAGCTTCGAAAGCGATCAGGGAACCTTGTTTACGGTATTGTATTTCTCCTTTATAAGGCGCATAATCATCAAAGATAGTATTCAGGATACCAGTTCCTTTTGTGGAAGTCATGAACTCACCACGGAAACCGATCAGACCACGTGCAGGTACTTCGAACTCAAGACGGGTAGAACCGTCACTTGCAAGGCTCATGCCCTGAAGAGCACCTTTACGCTCACTGATCTTCTGGATAACGGTACCGGAAAACTCTTCTGCAACATCGATGTATGCTAATTCCATAGGCTCAAGGAGTTTTCCGCGTTCGTCTTCTTTGTAGAGGACTTCGGCTTTACTTACTGCGAACTCATAGCCTTCACGACGCATATTCTCGATCAATACGGACAGATGGAGCTCGCCACGTCCGGATACTTTGAAGCAGTCAGGTGAATCAGTATCTTCTACACGAAGGCTGACATCCGTATTAAGCTCACGCATAAGACGTTCTCTCAGATGACGGGAAGTTACATACTTTCCTTCCTGACCAGCCAGAGGGCTGTCATTTACCATAAACTGCATAGCGATGGTAGGCTTTGATATCTTCTGGAATGGGATCGGCTGTGGGTTTGCAGGATCACACAGGGTATCTCCGATATGGATATCTGTGATACCGGAAATGGCAACGATGGAACCGACATTAGCTTCCTGAACTTCAATCTTGCCAAGTCCTTCAAACTCATAAAGCTTGCTGATCTTAACTTTCTTTTTCTTATCAGGATCATGATGGTTTACCAGCATAACTTCCTGATTGACAGCGATTTTTCCGTTGTCTACTTTACCAACACCGATTCGGCCAACATAATCGTTATAATCAATCGTGCTGATCAGAACCTGTGTACCGGCATCCGGATCACCTTCCGGAGCAGGGATATATTTTAAGATAGTATCAAATAATGGCTCCATGTTTTCAGGAGAATCACCCAGGTCAAGTACGGCATGTCCGGCTTTAGCGGAAGCGTATAAGAATGGGCAGTCCAACTGATCATCAGAAGCATCTAGATCCATCAGAAGTTCCAGAACTTCATCAATAACTTCGTTTGGACGTGCTTCAGGACGATCTATTTTATTGATACATACGATAACGTGAAGATCAAGTTCAAGAGCCTTTTTCAAAACGAATTTTGTCTGAGGCATAGCACCCTCAAAAGCATCGACAACCAGAATAACGCCGTTAACCATCTTAAGTACACGCTCAACTTCGCCTCCGAAGTCTGCATGGCCTGGTGTATCGATGATATTGATTTTAGTTCCCTTATAATATACTGCTGTGTTTTTGGAAAGAATGGTGATGCCGCGCTCGCGCTCAATATCGTTTGAGTCCATAACGCGCTCCTGAACTTCCTGATTTGCCCGAAATACACCGCTTTGTCTCAGCAGCTGGTCTACCAGAGTGGTTTTACCGTGATCTACGTGTGCGATAATTGCCACATTTCGGATATCTTCTCGTTTCATTTTCATAAAATGGTTCCTTTCTCATTTCTGTATAGCTTTGTTTATAGTGTCCAAAATCTTAGGAAATCACGCGATTCCAAAAGATTTCGGGAATTTCCAACGTTACAAGTCTATCACATTTTCCCCAGATTACAAGGGAAATTGAAAAAAAATATTTTTTTTAGTTCTAAATGCATCATTCTTCGAATAGAAATGATATATACAAAATACAAGTAAGAGGAAGGGGATTTATCATTCATGTCAGATAAGATTATTGAAAACAATCAGGTAGAAATAATGGGAAGGATTGCATCTCAGTTTACATTTAGCCATCAGGTCTTCGGAGAAGGCTTCTATATGGTGGACGTTATGGTGAAGAGGCTCAGTGATTCGGAGGACAGGATTCCGGTGATGATATCTGAGAGACTTTTGGATGTTACAGAAGACTATGAGGGGGAATATGTACATATATTAGGACAGTTTCGCTCTTACAATCGCCACGAAGAGAAAAAGAACCGGCTGGTACTGTCAGTATTTGCCCGGGAGGTGGAGTTCGTCGAAGATGAGGACGAGACCATGAAGACCAATGCAATCTCGCTGGACGGTTATATATGTAAGCCGCCGGTGTATCGAAAGACGCCTCTTGGAAGAGAAATCGCCGATCTTTTGATCGCAGTCAACCGTCCTTACGGCAAATCAGACTATATCCCCTGCATCTGCTGGGGAAGAAATGCCCGCTATGCCTCCGCTTTTCAGGTGGGCGGCCATGTGCTGGTATGGGGAAGGATACAAAGCCGGGAGTATGTTAAAAAAATCAATGAGGAGGAAACGCAGAAGAGGATAGCCTATGAAATTTCTGTCAGCAAATTAGAATATGTCTTGAGTTTCCGCAAAATGTAATTTCAAAAGAGATAACTTCTTCTAAAGTACCAATCTGTCCTATTTTTGAAAAAAATGAAAAGACAGTATTG
>SAAH01000160.1 GCA_009929525.1 Clostridia bacterium
GATAAACGAACAGCATTGCTTTTCCATCCGGTCAAGGGTGGCGTAACAAATCAATACATTACGTGGTGGCAATCCCACGAAAAAAATGATTGACCCATATTATCATTGAAAATTGGAGTTGGAAGCTGCCTTGCTTTATATATTGCTGAGCTTCTTAACCTGGAATATTCTGTGTCGGCAGGCACCATTACCTTGCTGACGCTGCTGACTTCAAAATGGGAGACTGTAAAACTTTCAGTATGCAGACTTGCAACATTTACCATGACCGTACTGATTGCCTGGCAGATTTTTTCTCATGTAGAAAGTACCTGGATCGCATATGGGATACTTCTGGCCATCATGGTGTTTATTACAGAGGTTTTTGAATGGAGGTCTACGGTTTCCGTAAATGGAGTAATTGCTGCGCACCTTGTTACAAATAATGATTTTAGTGATGCTGCTATATGGAATGAATTTCTTCTTGTTCTCATTGGTGTTGTTTTGGCAATTGTATTTAACTTGTTTCATGGGAATTATGGACATAAAAAATATATTATTCAGAATATGGAGTCGGTGGAGAAAAGGCTGCAGTTGATCATCGGAGCACTTGCAGCCTATTTGTCAAATAGGGAAATGGAGCGAAATGTATGGGATGACATATGTATCTTAGAAAAAGATATTCAAAAATGTGTAGCAGAGGCATACGAATATCAGAATAATACCTTTCATTCACACCCGGAGTATTACATCTCATATTTTGAGATGAGGCATAATCAATGTAAGATTTTACATAATCTTCATTATGAAATGAAAAAAATCCGTACTATGCCGAAACATGCAAAAACAGTAGCGGAGTATATGTTGTACTTGACTGAATATGTGACAGAATGTAATCATCCAGAAAAACAGATAGACAGATTGAATGAAATTTTCAAGGTTTTGGAAGAGGATGATCTGCCAGAAACGAGAGAGGAATTTGTCAGCAGAGCATTGCTGTACCATATATTAATGGATATTGAGGATTTCCTGACATATAAGATGCGCTTTATAAAGGAGCTAGATGAAACCCAAATAAAAATATATTGGAAGAAAACATCAAAAGAGAATTAGAAGAGTATTTATGAGCCCACATTGAGAAAACATAGATTTTATGTTATGCTGACACAATGTGGGCTTTTTTATAATATCGAAAAATATAAAACTTTTTACAATTTATTCTTGTCTTAGCTGTAGAAAAGAGGTGAGAAGCTTGAAAATAAGTTTTATTCAATGGTTTATCCGACTGGTAAAAAAGGATATGAAAGATTATAAGGTGGACGAGGAAGAAAAAAACAGGATATATAAATTAGTGAAAAAGTAAAGAAAAGATATACGAAAGAGGTGGGAATATGGATTATACAGAAGCTGTCACACTGGCGCTGGCAGGTGACGAGAGGGGATACGGAGTCTTATATCAGAGGACTTATCAGAGCAAATATTATCTTGCGATCCAATATATGAAAAATGAAGAGGCGGCAAAGGATGTCCTGCAGGATGCTTATATCAAGGCATTTGCAAAGCTGGAGACACTGGAAAACCCGGAAGCATTTTCTGAGTGGCTAGGCATGATCGTAGCAAATACAGCGAAAAATATGCTGAAAAAGAAAAATCCCCTGTTATTTTCTGACGTTGCAGTGGATGAGAATGATGAAAACTTTGAATATCAGATTGAAGACGAAAATATCGACAATCAGCCAGAGACTGCTTATACAAGACAAGAAACCCAGGAGTTGGTCCATGAACTGATAGATTCGCTTTCGGAAGAACAAAGAGTATGTATCCTGATGTTTCATATTGAGGGAGCGTCGATCAGTGAGATCGCAGAAACATTGAACTGTTCTGACAATACGGTAAAGTCCAGATTGAATTATGGAAGAAAGAACCTGAAGGCCAAGGCAGAAGAACTGCAGAAGAAAGGATACAAGTTATACAGTATCGCACCAGTCACACTGTTTCTTTATCTTCTTCATTCAGAAGAAACAGCTATGGCAGCAGATGGAACACTGGTGGCAGCAGGAAAAGTGATGCAGCCCAAGATTTTCTTCCCATTCGAAGCTGCGAAGGGAGCAGGGGTATCGGCTGTTGGGTCGGCGGGAGGAAATATAGCAGGAGCCACAGTCAAATCTGGATTTTTCCATACGGCGATCGGAAAGATGACGATTGTGCTGATAGGAACTTGTATCACAGGCAGTGCGGTGCTGTTTGGTGTAATACAGGCAAGTTCTAAGAGTGCAGAAGCTACGGTCCAGGAAGAAATCATGCCGGAGGAAGGAAACGTAATGACCCGGGAAACACCGGCTGCTGAGCAGACAGCGGCAGCAGAAGATAAGGCGGCAGAGGAGACAACACCGGAGGTCGAAGAGGTTCCTTCCATGACAGAGATGAAAGAAGAAGATTATACATCTTTGATCAAAGGAAACCTTACAAGGGAAGAGATAGAGTATGTATTTGCTTATGGTCCGCAGGAGATGTCCGGGCAGGGATTTGCAGATTCTGATTATCTTAATTTCCTCAATTTATTCTGTGTCTGCTCCAAGAACGATGGAAATATAGTGAAAGACTATGGAAATACATCAAATTGGGCTTCACAGTATTCTGTTGAAGATGTAAACCGCCTGTTTTCCTCTTTTACCGATTATCAATATTCAGAGGAAAATGACAGTGAGGCAGAGTACGGGATCAATGTGGATGGAGAGATCATCAGGTTTTTTCCAGCAACGCCGGCTCATGAAGCGAAAGCAGTGATCACAGCAGCATATTATACAGATACGCAGATGGACATATACTATACTTATGACTACAAAAATTATGACAGCAAAGAAGAGTATACGAAAGATAGGATAGCTATACTAAAACCTCAGGAAGACGGGAAATATCAGATCATAGAAATCAGAGATGCTTCCGTACCGGTGGCATCAGATACTCAGACGGAAGAACAGACAAAACCAGCAGAAGATGGACAGAGTATAAAGAGTATATATGAAGGTGTGCTTCAGGCAGTGAAAAATCAGGAAAGTGGATATACATTTCCCAATATAGGCACCTCGGCCATCGGATATGAATATTTTCTGGCGGATATAAATAATGATGGTATCCAGGAATTGATCGTTGGCGCATGTTTCGAAGAAGATGTTTTTATTTGTCATGACTGCCGGGTATTTAGCTGCGAAAAGACAGGGTCAGGATATGCGCTCAAGGCGATACCTGGAGAAGAGATGTCTCTGAGCCTTTTTGTATCGGGAGATGGAAATGGATTATTCGAATATGAACTTGCTAGGGGTACAGGAAAAGTGAGGGTTTATCGTATGGGTATCGACACGGGTACCCTTGTCAGACAGAGTAATGCAGAGTATCAATTTACTATGGGAGATGACCAAAATAATCAATTTGCAAATGCAAATTCAGTTGCAGCATGGACGGATATCTCAAGTATGGATGGCTTATCAGGTTTAGGATAAGTGCTATAAAAATAGAGAGAATAAAAATGGAGCTTGCACACCACAATAATGATGTGAAGGCTCCATTTCTATTTGAGATAGTGACTCGTTCCTGTAGATCGATTTTCCAGCAGATCCGCTTCCTCAAGAATCGATTTCCCGGAACGTTAGTTCCCTGGGGCACGATATGCAAAGCAAAAGCTGTTGGCATTTACGCCTTCAGTAAAAGGCTGCACGGAGTTGATCCTGGTCGGATTTCCACAGTCATACCTTGTCCATTGGCCTCCATTTTTGTAACCAAGGACAAATACGTGTTGTGGCAGTCCCCTTGAGTTAGGATACAGGAAGATGATATCTCCCGGCTGGATACTATTATAATCTGTGATCTTTGCGAAATTATTTTTAGCAAGCCAGTTGGGGAGTTCATCGGATACACCCAGCCCCCTGCCTGTAATGCCGGAATTTCCCTCTGTCAAACTGAGGTTGTAGAAGATCCATCCTACATAGCGGTCACAGGATATGATGCGTGCACTGTTGTCGATCGCAGGATTCACAGGTGCATCACCGTATGAAAAACCATTTATCCTGACATAATCGGCTATAGATTTGGCTTCGTTCAGGATGTTTTTTACTTCAAGCGGCCGTTCAAGCCAGACACCATCTTTGTTTACATAATATCCATTGATCCATGTATGCGCTGCCATATTTCCGCTGGGATACAGATAGTACCATTTTTCATCAAGGCGTATCCAGCCAGACTTCATAGATCCGTCGTCTGATTTTCCAAGATAATAGTACTGGCCTTTTATGAGCTGCCAGCCAGTCTTCATAGCACCACTTTCATCAAAATAGTACCATCTTCCACTCAGCATCTGCCAGCCGGTCCTTGCACTGCCATCGTTAGGGCTGCCAAGATAATACCAGGTAGAATTGATCTTTTGCCAGCCGCTTTTCATGGAACCGTCATTGTTGGAACCAAGATAATATATTTTTCCATTGATGGTCCGAAATCCATAAGCCATGGCGCCGCCCTGATTGCTGTCAAGATAATACCAGTTACTGCCAAGCCGATACCATCCCATCTTGGCGGAACCATCGCCGGATTCTCCAAGATAGTACCAGGATCCATTGATCAGCTGCCAGCCGCTTTTCATGCTGCCGTCAGATTTGGAACTGCTCAGGTAATATCTTTTGCCGTTGATGGTCTGCCAGCCGATCAGCATTCTTCCTTCCCCGTCAAAATAATACCATCCTCCCAAAGGTCTCCATCCGGTGACACGGGAACCATTTTGAAAATAATACCACTCATTATCTATGTATCTCCAACCGGACTGTACGATATTACCATTTTGATCGTAATAAGAAGCACCGGCCCAAACATTAACCCGGGTTTCGGCCTGAGTTGCCGGAGCTGCTGCACTTGGCAGGGAGGTCTCTGGAGCGGGGATTGTCTGAGGACGCGGAGCAGCGGTCGGTTGAGAATCAGAGGTTGGTTGAGAATCATTGGCCGGTTGAGGATCAGCGGTTGGTTGAGAATCAGCGGTTGGCTGAGGATCATTGGTCGGCTGAGGATCATTGGTCGGCTGAGGATCAGCGACCGGCGGCAGATCGGAATCAGTCTGTGAGGAATCCAAAGCATTTTGATCAGCCAAAGACTGAGGATCGGCCATAAACTGAGAATCAGATAGTGTCTGTGGATTGGCTGCAGGCTGAGCTGCGAAGACATTTGCAGCGGATGATAAGAAAAAGCCGGCTGTTATTAATGAATAGATGATTTTTCTTTTCATATCTTATCTTTCCCCCTCTAAAATATGATTTTTCTGATCGTTTTTTATAAGATTATAATATAGCATTCGTCCGGTGAAATCAATTTATAACAAAAAAATTATCTCCATATACATGATATTAGTTGCGGGGCATATACACAAAAGAGCAAAAATATATTCCGTTTTTCCCAGCAGAACACAATGATTTCAAGTGAATTGGGGCATATGCAACACATTTATACTATTGCCGCGTTATTAGTCCTGACACAGGGCAGGAGACGAATCTTGCTTGTCTTTGCCCTGGATACCAGTAATACCAAAAAATTAAAAGTGTCAGAAACGTCAAAAAAATAAAAAGTCAAAAAAAATAAAAAAATGTTTGACAATTCTGAAAATATGGGATATAATAAGTTCATATTTGATTGAGATTTGAATTCACATATTTTTGTAAATTATTAATTTTCAACTAATAACTTACAAAAGTATGTGAATTTTTTTGTTTCTGAAAAGTATAAAATAAAAAATAAGAGGTACTTCAAATGAACAGAGGTACAGTAAAATGGTTTAACGCACAAAAAGGATTCGGATTTATTACAAACGCAAACGGCGGAGAAGATGTATTCGTACATTTTTCAGGAATCTCTTCAGACGGATTTAAGTCTTTAGAAGAAAACCAGGAAGTAACATTTGATATTACAGAAGGAAATCGTGGTCTTCAGGCAGTTAATGTTTGTTTAGCATAATTTTTGTAGATTGAATCGGAGAGACCGAGGCTAAGATGCCTTGGTCTTTTTTTATATCATAGGAAATTGCGTCCTATGATATAAAAAACGCTCCGCGAGGATCGCACTGCGGCGGAAATGAAATATGTCGATAAATCGACCCGCCGCAGGCGGAGAATCCTGCTTGCAGGATTCTTTCTTATTCATAGAAAATCAGTCATGCTGTGATGAATTCAGTAAAAACATGGTGATTTTTTATCTCTTGTCGTATAATGTAAATAAGAAAAATGTGCGGAAAACAAGTTCTTGTATATACAGGGGGAACAGAATATGGCGGAAAGAAAGAGATGGATTGCAGCTACTTTGACAGCAGCATTATTAGTCATGCCATTATTAAGCGGATGCGGTACTCAGGATCAGGAGGCTTACCGAGCAATTTCGGGGCTTGATGCGAAGCAGGAAGTATCTCTGAAGATTGCTATTCCATATGAGACAAATAAGGCAATGAATACGGCGGCAAATGCTTTTATGGAAAAGTATCCGAATGTAAACGTTCAGATGCAGTATATTGAGGATTATGATAACAATGCAGTACAGCTTTTTAAAGATAATGAAATAGATATGATCCTCCAAAAAGACCTGTTCTATGAGGAATATGCAGTCAAGGATGAAGAAACCGGGGAAGAAACGCTGACGGGAGATAATACGGACGATTATTTTTATAACTTTGCAGCAGACGATGAAATAAACTTTTCGGATACGACTTCAGAGATCTCGGATAATTACAGACACACGAGGACGGATGAAGAGGGAAATGAAATCGTATATCAGTATAGCTATCCTCTTGGGGGCGAGACACGAGGGGTATTTGTCAATACTACACTGCTCTTGAGTTTCCGCAGTTTTATCCACATAGACCTGAATTAAACCATGTCTTTATAAACAACTTTCAAAAAATGCCCCAAATATAAGGAATCTGATTCC
>SAAH01000301.1 GCA_009929525.1 Clostridia bacterium
AACCACAGCCTCGTTCTCAAAATGTCTCACTGCTTGTGAAAGTGCATTTTCCTTCAAGATACAATCTGCATCAAGCACACAAACCAAATTGTTCTTTGCTCGGAGTATTCCTTCATTTAAAGCATTGCCCTTTCCCTTTTCCCGAATAAAAATTTCTCTTAGCAAGTAATCCGAGTCCAGATAGGATACATTTTTTTCTGCAACGTCGGTCCCTTGTGGCAAACTTTGGATGTCATTTCTAAGAATTAAAATCTCACACTCTGAACATCCCTGGCGGATTACGGACTCAATTGTATCGTCTATAGTTTTGAAACCGGTCAAAGGAATCAGGACACTTATTGAAAACCAGAGTATTTTATCATCTATCTCTCCTGTGCTATAGTTTAACGACATTCCGGTCGAGTTCTATATGATCAACAATGGATCCCTCAATCCCTGCCGAACAGGTCCCTTGTGTATACTTTCTCTTTCACATCATCAAGGCATTTGTCATATCGGTTTGCGATGATGGCATCACTCATCTGCTTGAACTTCTCCAAATCGTTGACAACTATACTTCCAAAGAACTTCTCACCATCTTCCAGAGTCGGCTCATAGACAATTACTGTCGTGCCCTTTGCTTTCACACGCTTCATGACGCCCTGAATGCTGCTCTGGCGGAAATTATCACTGTTGCACTTCATGGTCAGCCGGAATACTCCGATGACTACATTCTTCTCATAGCTCTTATCCCACTGGTTATCCTCGCCATATCCGTAGTAACCGGCCAGCCGTAGAACTCGGTCTGCAATGAAATCCTTTCGTGTCCTGTTACTTTCCACGATGGCAGACATCATGTTCTGCGGGACATCCGCATAGTTAGCAAGGAGCTGTTTGGTGTCTTTCGGAAGACAATAGCCGCCATATCCGAAGCTGGGATTGTTGTAGTGCGTTCCGATACGCGGGTCGAGGCACACGCCCTCAATAATCTGCTTTGTATTCAGACCCTTGCTCTCTGCGTAGGTATCGAGTTCATTGAAGTACGCAACGCGCAGAGCCAAGTAGGTGTTCGCAAACAGCTTGACCGCCTCGGCTTCAGTGAAACCCATGAACAGCTTGTCGATATTCTCTTTGATCGCGCCTTCTTGGAGCAGCTCGGCAAAAGTATGTGCGGCCTGTGTCAGTTGTTCATCCTCCGCATCCGTACCAACGATGATTCTGCTGGGGAACAAATTATCGTACAGCGCCTTGGACTCACGCAGGAATTCCGGGCTGAAGATGATGTTCTTGCAGTTGTACTTCTCCCGGACGGAAGCCGTATACCC
>SAAH01000041.1 GCA_009929525.1 Clostridia bacterium
AATCAGATTCCTTATATTTGGGGCATTTTTTGAAAGTTGTTTATAAAGACATGGTTTAATTCAGGTCTATGTGGATAAAACTGCGGAAACTCAAGCAGTTCATTATTATTGTATTTTCATTCCTGTTCGTGGATATGTTTGATACGATCGGAACTGTTATCGGTGTAGCGGACAAAGCAAACCTTCTTGACAAAGACGGAAAGCTTCCTAGAGTTGGCCGTGTACTTATGGCAGATGCTATCGGTACTGTTGCTGGTTCTATGCTGGGAACATCTACGATCACAAGTTTTGTAGAGTCCACATCCGGTGTATCTGAAGGCGGAAGAACAGGTCTTACAGCTATGACAACAGGTCTCCTGTTCATCGTTGCATTATTCTTATCACCAGTATTTTTGGCTATTCCTTCCTTCGCAACAGCTCCGGCGCTGATCGTAGTTGGTTTCGCTATGGCTTCTTCCATTAGAAAAATGGACTTCGACGGTGATATGGCTGATGCATTTGGAGGATATCTGGCATTTCTTATCATGCCTCTGACATATTCCATCGCAAATGGTATCATGTTCGGTATGCTGGCATGGTTCATCATTAAAATCTGTACTGGACAGATCAAGAAGATCCATCCGGTTATGTATGTGGTGTGTGCTTTGTTTATTGTGCGTGTGATCACTATCATTTTGTAAGATTCTTGGGATTGATAATTGAATTATTCGTTGTATGTAAAAGGAGCCTGGTTGGGATATCAGGTTCCTTTTTATTTTGTTGTGGTGATATGAATGAACTTGTTCTTCTCCCCAGCCAACCCACAGCCTTCCGGTGCCGGTGCTCCAGTGGATGGGGATCGAGGATGACTGGGTATCGGGGACGAGCTGATAAAACACTAAGGGCAGAAGCTGCCGCTCCCGCCCTTAGTTGTTTTACAGCGAAGTCCCTTTCCCAGTCAGCCCGATCCCCATCCACTGGAGCACCGGCACCGGAAGGCGTCCCCCCTCATTATTTTACAGTAACCTGTCCATCTTTTGTCATATGAATCTCCGACATATGCTCCGGATTCTCATAATCCTTCTCATATCCATTATCATGATAATACTGATATACAGCCTCATCCTCAACAAAAGAGATATACTGCAGATTCTCAAAGTCAACATCTTCCACGCACTGTCCGCCATTTGACATAGGGATCAGGTGGTTTGGACGAATAAAGATAACTACATCAGTAAGTGCTACCTCGATATAATGATCTCCTGCTTCCATGATCTTCTCTTCTGTCGTTCCATCAGCTTTGAAGCGAACCATCTTCATGTTCTCCGGAAGATATACATAACGGCCTGCTGCGTTCTGCTCATATACAGGTGCGATCATCATGCCATCTCCAAGAAGAAGCTGATCTTCCACTTTCACTGCACGTTTGTCATTTGGATAATCAAATGCCAGTGGTCTGAACATCATTTCGTCATTTACTACCGCTTTCATATACTCACTATAGATGTATGGAAGCAAACGGTAACGCAGTCCGATCACATGCTTGAAGCCTTCGATATCTTCAAAACGATATGCTTCCTGAAGTCTTGTTCCCATGCAGGCATGGTTTCTCATCAATGGTGTAAAGATACCAAGTGCCAACCAACGAAGTACCAGATCTTCTGTTGTATCAGAACCAAATCCACCAAGGTCTGCACCAGTGTAAATAAATCCACACATGTTCAGAGATGGGAGCATCTTCATGTTCAGAAGAATATGTGACCACCAGGATCTGTTATCTCCCTGCCATATTCCACCGTAACGATGCATTCCGATATAGGAAGAACGGGAGAACATCAAGATACGTTTGTCTGGCTCGAGACGTTCGAAAGCTTCTCCAGCTGCTCTGGTCATATTGTATCCAAACAGGTTATGTACACGATCATGACGGATCTGCTCGCCATTCATGTTGTGATAGAACATCTTATAATCTTCTACATTGCTTGACAGGCTTGATACCAGACCGGTAAATTCATTGAACAGGTCAAGATCGAGGTTTCTTCCTTTGTATGTTCCAAGTTTTTCGATTACTTCTGCCAGACGATCCTCTGTGTAGAAAATAGAAGGCTCATTCATATCATTCCAGAAACCTTCCACACCCTGGTCAAGAAGAACTTTGTAGTTATCTCCAAACCAGTCTCTTGCTTCTTTGTTCAGCATATCTGGGAAAAGTGCTTTTCCTGGCCATACAGCTGCAACAAATGGAGTTCCATCCTCTTTCTTACAGAAATAACCTTTCTCAATACCTTCCTCATATACAGAATATCCTTCTTCCTGCTTTACACCTGCATCGATGATCGGTACCAGATGGATGTTCTGCTCTTTCATTTCTTCATTGAACTTAGCAAAGTCTGGGAAAGTCTCATCATTCAGAGTGAAGTCTTTGTAACGCTCCATGTAGTCGATATCCAGATATACACTGTCAAGCGGTATACCCAGTTCACGATGTTTTTTAACCACTTCACGAACTTCATCTTCATCCATGTAGCTCCAACGGCTCTGGCCATAACCAAATCCCCATCTCGGAGCAACGTAGCTCTTTCCTACTATTTTACGAAGCTGTTTTACGATATCTTTCACATCTGTTCCTGTGATGATATACGCATCCAGATTCCAGTCAGATGCTGAGATCTTAAGCTCATTTAACGAAGTGTATCCCACATCAAAGGTAAGGATTCCCGGATAGTCAACAAAGATACCAAAAGTCTCTTCACCGTCTACTACAAGGAAGTTGTGTGCGCCATACAGGGCACGACGATCCTCTTTATGATCTGGATCATCACTACATTTGCTTTCATAGATCCAGCCTCTTTTATTGATTCCTCTAACATTTTCTCCAAGTCCATATACGCGGTCTTCTTCTCCCATCTTATAGGAAAAGCTCATCTCCTTCTCATCAACTGTGAAAAAAGGAAATTCTCCAGTCTGTGCTTCAGGTTTGTTTTGTACTGCTTCTGTTTCGATCATTTTACCGAATACAAATCTGCGAATCATATTGACATTCCTCCTGATTATTGTTCTGGCTTTTTGCGGCCGATTTATCTATATTATAATCTCTTTTATCAAGATATTCCATCGATATTTTAACTGGTAATTACTTTATTTTGACTTATTGATATTTTTCTGCTTAAATGACCTAAAAAAACAGATCAGGACATCCCTGATCTGTTTTTCCTTGTTAATAAAATCCCGGCCACCACCGCCGTAAATGGTGCTACCGTCACCAGTCCAAAGCTTCCGACAATGGTATCCAGCACTTCCGATGCCACATATTTGTAATTAAGTATATGATCGATCGGCGTTCCCTGGGCCATGAACACCATAAGCAGGGAAACATATCCACCCGAATAAGCCAGCAGGAGTGTCGTTGTCATCGTGCCCATAGCCGCCCGCCCCACACTCAGGCCTGACTTTGCAGCTTCTTTCCATCCCATCTCCGGCTTCTTGGAGATTACTTCCGACACTGCAGATGTTATGTCGACTGAAAGATCCATCATGGCTCCGGAAGCTCCGATAAAGATGCTGCTCATAAAGATCGACGTCAGATCCAGATCCTGATATCCACTGTAGACCAGTGACTCCGCATTGGTCATGATCGCCCCATGTATCTTAAATGCATCTGTGAAAATAATCCCCAGGATACATGTAGTCACGATACCAAGAAATGATCCCAGGACTGCGGATACCGTTCTTCGCTCTGCACCATATACAAAAAATATGATGATCGTTGTCAGTGCCAGCGTGATCGCAAGTCCCACCCAGACCGGCGAATATCCTTTCAGATAACAGGGTACTAACACTTTCCATATGGCTAAAACTGTGATAACAAATGAAAAAATAGCCTGTATTCCATTTTTTCCTGCAAACAACATCAGAAACACAGCGAAGATCCCAAGAAGGATCATCTCCTTATCCAATCGATAGTGATCTGACATTACCACAGACTGTATCTCATCTCCATCATAGCTGATCGTAACAAGTGCCCGGTCCCCCACTTCGAAGATTTTATCCTTTTCCATGGAACCACTCAAAAAATTGACTCCCGTTATCGTTTTTCCTTCAAATTTCCCATCTTCCACCACCATCTCGCAGGACTGTTCTCCCGACTGGATCAGTCCAGAAGAAATAATGGCTGAATTATCCACCTTTGTTACATCACCGATTGCCCGCTCTGTTCCCTGATAAATAAGAGCATCCTCATAGCCGGTGGGAATGGCCATGAGGATAGCTATAATTATGATTCCGCAAATCGTTGTGAGCAAAAAAGGATTCTTATTGATCCTGAATTTTTTCACTATTTACTCTACTCCTGTAAGACTGGCAAGTTTGTTATAGATATCTGTATTATCGTAGTAGCTGTCGAACTCATCAGCACCTGCTCCCATGGTGAGAACCTCTACAGGAAGTCCTGTATGTGCGTAAGAGCCAAAGTTGATACCACTCTTATTGTTCAGGATATGTGTGATCGTTACGGTAAGAGGCTCATAGCTTCCATATTTTACATACTCATCCTGAGCAAATTCTTCCTCTTCACCGGTTCTGCTCATGGTTGTATCATATGCTGCTTTTAACTGCTCATACTCATAATCTGTCATGACCAGAGAGCCTGAATCCTCTGATTCCGGATGAGAATCTGCATTGTCTTTTTGCTGGGTATCTTCTGCTGCTGTCTCACCAGGTGCAGCAAGACCGAAAAGTTCTGTCACATCCTTCATTACTGTATCAAAATCTGTTTTATTTTCTTTATATGCTGTCACATAATCTTCATCAAATTTTGCATAGGAAATAGTCTGGTTATCCATGTTCGTCAGGAAGGTGTCATAATCTGTTCCTGCATATCCGATGGTAAGTCCACCAGTCTCATGGTCTCCGGTTACGATGATCAATGTCTCATCCGGATGCTCATTGTAGAACTCTACAGCTTCTGCCACTGCATTATCAAATGCGATCGTGTCTGTGATCGTAGAAGCCGCATCATTGGCATGACACGCCCAGTCGATCTTTCCACCTTCTACCATCATGAAAAATCCATTTTCATTGTCCAGAACATCAATACCTTTCTGTACATAATCAGATAAGCCCCACTCATCTTCTGCGCGGTCGATTTCATAAGCCATAGCGTCACTGTCTGCCAGATGTTCATCTATAACGATCGCTTTTCCATCCTCTGCGGTCAGTGCTTCTGCATCTGCCTGAGTCTTGATCACTTTATATCCGCCTTCTTCCGCTACGGTATAAAGGTCTTTCTGATCCTCATTTTCCCCTGTGGTTGATTTTAAACCACCGCCTGCAAAGTAATCAAAATTACTCTCTACCAGTTCCAGCCCGATATCATAATAACTGTTTCTGGATTCCTGATGTGCATAAAATGCTGCCGGTGTCGCATGATTGATATTAACAGAAGATACGATTCCCACTTTATAATCCTTCTGTGTTTTCAGCTTTTCTGCGATTGTCTCATATTCCTCTGAAAAATCTTCACTCACGTTGATGCTTCCACTCCAGGTCTTATGTCCTGTAGCGATAGATGTTGCTGTGGACGCTGAATCCGGTGCAAAAGATGTACTGTCATACGTCTGCGCAGAACCTGATACCGGAAAATCCATCATCGTCAAATTATTTTTACTTGTTAAAATGCTCTTTTCTTCATCTTCCACTGTTACTTTCTCAGCGTCTCCCTGATTGGATGCACTCAAATAATAATTTGTCAGCTGGATCTGAGGATAACTCATTCCATCACCAATAAACATAAATACATATTTAGGTGCTGCTGTGTCCGTGGTGGTTGCTTCTTCTGCTGCTTCTCCATCTGTCGTTGCCTCTTCTGCTGTTGTTACTTCTGCCGCCGTATCTTCTGCCGCCGCCGTGTCTGTACCTGCTGTGTTTGCATCTGCATTACCTGTTCCGCATCCTACTGCCATGGAACTCAGCATACATCCGGCCATCAAAATTGCCACCATTTTTTTACGCATTTTCATAATCTCCTCTTCATTTGAATTTCGTTTGAACTTCTTCAAAATTCTATCTGTCCCCGTTTGGAATCATCAGGGACAATGTGATTATATTGTATTATCGTAAACTCTTCTTCGGGCAAATGTTAAAAATCAGTTAAGAATTCTGAGAATTCTGAAGGTTTTCAGAAATCTGGGTTCCGTCGGCACCCATATGGTATTTTTCTTTCAGTATCAGCTGAGACAGGGGGACGAACTCATAACCCTTTTCTTTCAGTGTCTTTATCATAGTGTCCAATGCCTTCGCTGTATATTTTGCTCCATTGTGGCAAAGGATAATTGCTCCATTTTTCATGTTTTTGTGCTCACATACTGTCTTTATGATGGATTCCACCCCATAATCCTTCCAATCCAGGCTGTCTACGCTCCACTGGACCGGATAATATCCACAGGCATATACCGTGTTAATGACTGTATTATTGTAATCTCCGTAAGGCGGACGAAAAAGTTCCATCTCATATCCCGTCAGATCCTTCACCTTTTTATGTACCTTCATGATCTCATCCTGGCATTCCTTCGCCGATATCTGGCTCATCTGCTTATGATTCTCGCTATGATTTCCCAGGTCATGCCCTGCCTCCAGAATCTGCTTCACATCCTCAGGATAGGACTCCACCCATCCTCCTGTCATGAAAAATGTTGTCTTCACTTTGTTTTGTGCAAGAATATCGAGAATCTCCTGTGTGTCCTCATTGCCCCATGCAGCATCAAAGGATATGGAGATCTGTGGTTTCTCTGTCTCCACCGCATAAATAGGAAGTTCCCTTCCATCCACGCTGCTGCTCACTGTAACAATCTTTTCCCCCACTGTCTTCCAGTACATGACCGAAATCCCCGTAACCATGACCAACGCCAGAACGATGACCGCTCCCAGACCCTTTTTCTTCATAATCCACCTCATATATTCTCTATACCTCTATTATATATCTCCTTATCTGCATTTAACCCAAAACACCTTGAACAATTTGAAAATGCGGATATAATAAATGGTAGCTGTCTCGCGCTGTGTCACGCAGGTGTCCATCTGCTGCATGCAGTGACGATAACATATGATTCACGATCAACAAAAACTGGAGGAAATTACATGCGTGCCAACTATCATACACATTCAAAATGGTGTCATCACGGAACCGGTGAGATTGAAGATTTTCTGGAAAGTGCAGTAAATGCCGGATTAGAGGAGATTGCGATCACCGAGCACGTGCCTCATAAAGACAATTTGGATTATAACCGGATGTGGTGGGAAGACTTTATTCCTTTCGACCAGAGCCTTGAAAAAGCGATCCAAAAATATCGCCAAAAGATAAAGATCATCAAAGGATTTGAATGCGAGTATTACCCGGAAGAAATTGAAACCTATAAGATGTTCCAAAAAGAATATGGATATGAACTTCTCATGCTTGGCCAACACAGAGCCGGGAAAAACCGGGAGTTTGATATCTTCGCCCCCAAAGGCCAAAAGGAACTTCAGGCTTACGCTGATGCGGTCTGCGAAGGGCTTTCCACCGGACTTTTTCGTTTTCTCGCTCACCCTGACGTCGCTCTCCTTGATTACAATGAGAACAAATGGGATCCTGTCTGTGAAAAGACTATGAGACAGATCTACCAGTGCTGTGAAAAATACTCTATTCCTGTAGAAATCAATGCAAATGGTATTCGCGGTCAACGAAGATATCCGGACAAAAACGCATTTATCTTATCAAAAGAGTATGATCTTCAGTACCTCATCAACTCCGATGCCCATTTTCCAGAGGCCGTCTATGATGAAGCAGTACAGGAAGCCGAGCGTTTTGCCAAAGAATTGGACCTTCCCCTGCTGGAAAAATTATAGAAATATTTGCCCTGACACAAAAAAACTGCCACATAAATCGCCTCACCGCTTTCGGGAGGTCATTTCATGTGACAGTTCTATATATTTCTTATCTGCTTTTATATACTTTTTTTACATCAACTTCTGAACATCCATTCTATCTGTCAGCTTACCATATTTCCCACTAAAACGTAGGATACAAAGTACATGATCACTGTAGCGATAGCGATTCCGCAAAGGATCGCCAGGGAGGATTTCTTGATATCGATTCCCAATAATGATGCGATCAAAGCCCCAGTCCATGCTCCGGTTCCCGGAAGCGGGATACCCACAAACAACATCAAACCGATAAATTCACCTTTCTCAAGTGCACTGCTTTTTCCCATCGCACGTTTCTCAAGCTTCTCGATGATCCCACGAAATACTTTGACTTTCTTAAGCCATTTGAATATCTGCTTGATAAACAGCAGGATAAACGGAATCGGAATAATGTTTCCTATGATACTGATCGGGATGGCTTGAAGCACTGGCACCTTCAGCAGAGTGCCTGCCAGCAGGCCCCCTCTAAGTTCCAGCAATGGCAGCAGGGAAATGATAAAAACTAACGCCTGCGGTGATATGTAGGGTCCCAAATGGTTCGTAAACCAGGTTACAAGTGACTGCATGTTTTTCTCCTATTTATTCAAATATTTTTTTAGGAATGCGATAAGCGCTTCCATCTCGTTTTTAGTTCCAATTGTGATCCGAAGGTAATTGTCGATTCCAGGCTTTGCAAAATAACGCACGATAATGTTCGCCTTACGAAGTTCATCAAACAATTCTTTCGCCGGACAGCTCTCATGAGATGCAAAGATAAAATTCGCCTTGGAATCTGCAAAGAAAAACCCCAGCTTCGAAAGTTCCTTCTTCGTCCATTCTCTTGTCTCAATCACTTTATGTATTGTTTCTTCAAAATATTCCTGATCTCTCACAGCAGCAGCTCCAAGCTCGATCGTTGTCTGATCCATCGTATATGAATTAAATGAATATTTTACATCATTTAGATACTTGATCAAAACCGGATTGCCCATCGCATATCCGATCCTCATGCCCGCAAGACTTCTGGACTTTGAAAATGTCTGTACTACCAGAAGGTTGTCGTACTTTTCGATCAGCGGCAGTGCACTCTGTCCTCCAAAATCCACATATGCCTCATCCACAACTACGATCACATCCTGATTTGCCTTTATGATATCTTCAATCTCCGAAATCGGCATCTCCACGCCTGTCGGTGCATTAGGATTTGGGAAGATCACGCCGCCATTTTCACGAAAATAATCTTCTTTTTTGATCAAGAAATCCTCCGTCAGAGGAACTGTCTCATAAGGGATCCTCAGCATCTCAGCCCATACATCGTAAAAAGAATAGGTGATATTTGGAAACAGCAATGGTTTTTTTGAGTTGAAAAACGTCATAAAAATCATCGCCAGCACATCATCTGAGCCTACGCCCACAAATACCTGGGATTCCTCAAGTTTATAATTCTCTGCGATCGCTGCCACCAGCTCATGACATGTGGCATCTGGATAAAGTCTCAGCGTATCAAAAGATGTATTTGCTAAAGCCTCAGCCACCTTTGGTGACGGCGGATATGGATTCTCATTCGTGTTCAGTTTGATGATATTCTGAACTTTTGGCTGTTCGCCCGGCACGTAAGGAACTACCTTACGGACATTGTCTTCCCATTTTTTCATAACGGCCTCCTATTTAGAAATGCTTCTGTCAACATTAATTTGTATTATACGGTGGTTCTCAATCGAAGTCAACCTTGCCCTTCTTAAAACTGCATCTGATAAAGCCCGGCATAGATCCCGCCTTTTGCCAGCAGACCTTCATGGGTTCCTTCCTCTGCGATCCCATCTTCTGTCAGCACTAATATCCTCTGTGCATTGCGGATTGTCGATAAGCGATGAGCAATAACAAAGGTAGTCCTGTTTTTCGCCAGAGTTTCCAATGACCCCTGTACGATCTTCTCACTTTCATTATCCAGAGCCGATGTTGCTTCATCAAAGATCAAAACCGGCGGATTCTTCAAAAATACCCTTGCGATAGAAAGTCTCTGTTTTTGTCCGCCTGAAAGTTTCACACCTCTTTGTCCAATATCCGTATCATAACCTTCCGGCAGCCCCATAATAAATTCATGGGCATTGGCAGCCATCGCCGCTCTCACCACATCCTCATCGGATGCTTCCGGTCTTCCATATCGGATGTTCTCCATGACCGTTCCTGCAAAAAGATACACATCCTGCTGTACGATTCCAATCTGCTGACGCAGATTCTTAAGCTGTATATCTCTGATATCTTTTCCATCCAGTTTAACACTTCCCTCAGAAACATCATAAAATCTCGGGATCAAGGAACACAGTGTCGTCTTTCCTGCTCCACTGCTTCCCACCAATGCCACGTATTCTCCCGGTTTCACCTCAAGATCCACGTGGGACAAAACATTTTCCTTGCTTTCTTCATAGTGAAAAGTTACATTTTCAAACTTAATATCTCCCTTTACATCCTTCATCGCAACTGCTCCCGGCTTGTCTGCGATGTCCGGTGCGATGCTCATCACCTCACAGAATCTGGTGTATCCACTGTAACCATTCTGAAACTGTTCTGTGAAGTTTACCAGCTTTTTAACTGGTTCTGTAAAGTTATTTATGTATAGAAGAAATGTTACCAGATCCGTCGCTGTCAACTGATCCATCGTCATCAGATAAGCACCCATAACAAGGGATCCCACCGTAATAAGCGTGGAAAATGCTCCCATTCCGGAGTGGTAGATTGCCATGTACTTATAACTTCTTCTTTTTGAATCCACAAATCTGGCATTTCCCACCTTGAACTTATCCATCTCTGTCTCTTCATTGCTAAAAGATTTTACCACCCTGATGCCTGAAAGACTGTCCTCGATCTGACTGTTGATATCTGCGATCCGCGCTCTATTTTCCATAAATGCATTTTTCATCTTTGAGTTCAGACAAACTGCATAAACAAGCATGACCAGAACAATGGCGATCGCCACCAATGCCAGCTTTGCATTGATCATCAGCAATATAGCAAATGCGCCTATCAGTTTGATCGTTGATATAAGCACATCTTCTGGCCCATGATGAAGAAGTTCCGTGATATCAAACAAATCACTGGTTATCCTTGAAAGCAGATGACCCACCTTCTGATTGTCATAAAATGCAAATGAAAGCTTCTGATAATGCCCAAAGATTTCATTTCGCATATCCCTTTCTATCCTTGCCCCCATCAGATGTCCATAATAAGTAATAAAAAAATTACAAAATCCTTCAAGAACTACCATTGCAACCATAGCCACACCCAGCTGCAGTATCAGTTTTGCTGATTCACTGATCGGAAGTTCAACTACCGTCCCTGTGATGTAGCGCACCATCAGCGGAATGACTAAGGTGACAGTTGCACCCAGCATCGCAAAAAACATATCCGCCCAGAAAAGTCCTTGATATGGTTTGTAATACGCCGCCAGTTTCTTTAATTTGTGATCCATTTCCTTCTCCTCCTGTGAGTCCATAATATCAAGTTGTGCGGGTATTCCCCAATTTTTTACCCGATAGCGATAGTATAGCTATTTTATTTTCAAATTTCAATATGTTTTTAAACGGCGATAGGACTGTAATGTAAGATATTCCCCGGACGCCAGGGGTTGGGCCCAACCCCTGGCTGTTTATTGGTAGCGGGAGGTTTGATATGTCACGATTTACACTGGGTCGAGGGCATATTCCGAAAAACCACAAGCTTTTGCCTCGATACGAACATAATAATCTTATTTTAAGTAGATATAAGACATTATAATGATGCCAACGGGGTACATGCAATATAATCACATGTCCTGCCTCGAAATCACAAAAAAACGAGGCAGGAGAAAGGGAAAAATTAACTGATGCCACATCTGCAGTAAATTTCTATGATATATAGTGCAAGTTCAGAAGTAACGAGGCATAAGATTGCTTAAAAAATATATATGCCTAACAATCTTCTTTAAGGCTTATTAACACCATTAGGTACAACTATCCATATGATCCGCAGGACTCATCAATTAGAGTTATAAATCAGAGTAAAGTGAACCAAAAAGCTTCCTCAATAGTCCGCCGATTTCTCTCACATTCTCCAAACCTTCCTATCTCCCAACCACCAGCCCACCAGCGGCAGCTATTTTGTGAGGCGACAAGGGGCGGAGGGGATTGGCATGGGATCGAGCTGATGAAATTCCTGGTGCGGGAGGGGCGGTGTTGTGGGATGATTTGTGCTTACCAAAGCACAAATCAAGGGTGCCTGAGGTATGTATGCATCAAGCATACATGCCGAATGCGCCCGCTTCCCACAACACCACCCCTCCCACACCAGGAATTTCACAGCGAAGAGCCCCCGCCAATCTCATCCGCCCCTTGCCGCCTCACAAAATAGCTGCCGCTGGTGGGCGTCCCCTCATCATTATTTTCGAAATTTTCAAAATTTTCCGAATATTCTCTTGACAACTCCCCCGTCCAGTGGTATAGTAACACTTGTATTCAAACATAATTACTATGTTCTCACGTATCGCAGATCATTGTTCTTAATGGTGGCTGGTATGTGGGCTTTTTTTATTCTTGGGTACAAAATACTAAAACAGGAGGTACCCAAAATGAATAACGGTACAGTAAAATGGTTTAACGCAGAAAAAGGCTATGGTTTTATCACAGATGATAATGGTAGAGAAGACGTATTTGTTCACTTTTCAGCAATCGTTTCAGACGGTTTTAAAACACTGGATGAAGGACAGAAAGTTGTATTTGAGACTGAAGCAGATCCTAAGAACAGCCGTAAAACACGTGCAGTCAACGTATCTGTAGCATAATAGATTCTTTCCGCTTCGGCGGTTCGGTTCATTATTAAGCCAGACAAATGAGAAAACAGCCATAAAAGCAGTTCAGGATATGATATCCTGTTCTTGCTCATATGGCTGTTTTTTTGTATCCCAATATTTTATATTCAACTATTCTTTATTTCAACATTTATTATTTGACATTTATTATTTAACATTAGGTTTCCGGCATATCAAAGCTGGTTCAGCAGTCCATCGATTCCCTGCTCATCATAGATACCTCTGTAATATTCCACTTCATCTTCGATCAGATCATCGATCACCTGCATTCCCAGTACTTCCACTGGAGCCTTATCATCTGTCATCAGATAATTGCCTGCCTCATAACCTGTCAGATTCGAAGATATATGATCCATCATACTGAGAAGATCTTCATCTGAAGTCATAGAAATATTATTTTGCATTGTCGTCAGCATATCCGCTGAGTCCGATGCAAAAAGTTCACGGTTTGTGGAGCCATCCACATCCACCGTATATATATTACCAAATACATTCGAGATCGTATCTGCCAGATACTGATTGATATTTCCCTCTTCACTTCCACGCATATTCATATTTACCACCATCACACCACCCTCATTCAGATGGGATTTCACAAGTGTAAAAAACTCAATAGAAGACATCTGAAAAGGTATGGTGATATCCTGGTAAGCATCTACCATGATAACATCATATTTTTTATCTACAGCATTCAGATAGGCACGCCCATCGTAAGTCGCTACCGGAATATCCGAAGAAAGTTCAAAGTAATCTTCCGCCAGATCTGTGATCTTCTGATCGATTTCTACACCCTCGATACTCAGATTGTCAAAGTATCTCTGACACTGCGTTGCATAGGTTCCCGTACCCATGCCCAGAATCAGCATATCAAGATTATCTTTTTCATTTACTCCCGCCATATATGGTGCGGCCATAGCGTAATCATAGTACATCCCCGTCAATGCATTATCTTTTTTAAGGATGGACTGCACTCCAAAAAGCACATTTGTGGAGAGGATCACATTTTCATCATCCTCTTTTACCTGCAGATAATTATAAACGGATTCACCTTCATAAGTAAGATTCGTCTCCCAAAATGCGAAACTGTTCGCTCTGCCTCCAAGCACGCAGCACACAAGAAACAAAACTACACCCACGATCGCTTTGACACTTCTTGTCTTCGTACTGATGAAATATATCAGTGCCAAAGCCAGAAGAATACCTGCAAAGATCAAAAATGTAATCGAGGTTCCCACCGCCGGAATGGTGACAAATGTGGGCAGAAAAGTTCCTATGATACTTCCTATCGTATTCGCCGCTCCCAGTGTACCTACAACCTTTCCACTGTTATCCAGACTTTCCACTGTATATTTTACCAAAGACGGTGTCACCGTTCCAAGTAAAAACAATGGGAATACAAAGATGACCATACAAGCTATAAATGCCGCCCAGATCAAAAAGTTATTGCTTACCGAGAAAATAAGCAGTGCCGAAACACCCAAGATAATATACTTTCCCAACACAGGTATCGCCGCGATCCAAATAGCTGCGATGATCATGCGTCCATAAAGCTTATCCGGGTTCGGATTCTTATCTGCGGATCTTCCTCCATAGATATTCCCCAGGGCCATCGCTATCATAATTGTCCCGATGATGATCGTCCATACGATCTGTGAAGAACTAAAATACGGTGCCAAAAGTCTGCTGGCTCCAAGTTCCACTGCCATCACGGACATACCTGCGAAAAATTCTGTCAGATACAGGTACAGTTTATTGCTTAATATTGTTTTCCCCGACATATTCCTCTCCTTGTCAATTTTATCAGTCACACTGAGAAATATCCCAACATGTGCTTTTCCATTATAACTTGAATCCAGCTTCAACTCAAGACCTGACTTCTAATATCCCGCTCTGCAATCCGCCGGAGGCTTTATCCTGGAAGGAGATTTGACTCCCACCAAGACTAGTTTGTTCCTGCTCACAATATTCCATCTCTTGTTGTCTGCAAACGGATCATCGCCAGATTTAATTCTTCTATACTTTTAGGTTTGGCCTTACCTTTTTGGATCGCACTGATATACTTTTCCACAGACTTACAATCACTCTCCAATTGAAATCTGCAGGTTATATCTATATTTAATCCTCGCTTTTTCAGAGTGCTTCTGGTCTTTTCAACCATATCCTCTCCCCTGTCGATCATCGCCCTCATCTCGGGCGGCAGATCACTTAATACTATATTTTTCTTCATCACGCACTGCTATGCTCCTCACCTGTCTGTTGATCCCTTTTGAGGGATTTCCTGCATTTTATTCTGTAAGAGAACGGCACAGGTAGCCGCCCTTGCTGTTTTTCTTCACTTCATACAAGGCCTCATCACTATATCTGTACAAATCCTCAAAGTTCATATTCGCTTTTTGGCAAATGGTACATCCCACACTGATAGTGATGGAATTACATTTGGGATTGGATGTCTGGACATGCCTCAGATCATTTTTCAGCTGTTCGAACTTCTTCTCACATATCTCTTTGTCAACCAGACCCACAGCGTACACTGCAAATTCATCTCCACCCAGTCTCCACACAATATCCGTAGTCCGAAATGTCTCCTGTAGTTTTCTCGTAGCCTGACAGATCACTTCATCGCCAACCTGGTGTCCATAAGTATCATTAATCTGCTTAAAATCATCAACATCCATAATCGCAAATGCGCCATTTATCCCTGCTGCCAGCATCCCTTTTGCCTGTGTTTCCCCTGCACCCCGGTTTAAAAGTGATGTCATCGTATCTCTTTCTGATTTTTCACGCAGCTTAACATAATTCTCCACACTTTCAACCCGATCTCTCAGCGAGAAATAGTTGATCGCCACACTCAGACAGAAATATATCAGCAGATTCACCATATCAGTTATAAAAATCTTCTGTTCCTTTGCTATATAGGAACATACAGCAAAGCTCACCGCAATAAATAAAGCATATAAAAACATCCTGCGCGGTTTATCAATAATAAATAGAGTAAGCCCACACATCAACACCATGATCGTAATAGCTGGCTGATCAGGATCAAAAAATGTACCCATCAGTATACCGCCGCCATATATAGGAAGCAGTGCTGCATAGTAGATATAAATGATATGTTTCACTTTCTTCTTATTACAGAATCTTGCAACAAAATAAAGAACGATCAGATATATGAAGAAAAGCAGATATTCCCGCACAAAAACAGTGTAGCGGATTAGTGTAGCCCCTACCGCCAGTATGATTCCTGTGATAATGATCCCACCAACCGCAAACATCTGAAAGTTATCACAATTTCGATCCCTTATTTCCTCATGATATTGTTCAATCTTATGGGTTGTCAGCAGTCTGGACTGCAAATCTCTCATTCTTCTTCCTCACTTCTCTCTTATAGGTTCATTAATGCCTCAAGTCATCTGACCCCAAACAGTCTGCCAGTGATGCTGTTTCTATCTCTATATTTTATCTTATTTATATGATTCGTCAAGTTCCATGATCATATCTTACAGTTGATTTGTCTGATCAACAAATTCACAGGTATGTGCTGTCATTTCAATCCATGCGGGTCTAAATCCGCTTTTTATCGCATTTCGCACAGATTTGATATTTGACCATGCAGCGCAGTAAAATGGTACTTTTCCAAGTTTCAGTGTTTCTATGGCCAGATGCGACGTAAGTGCTGCTGCAATACCTTTTCTTCTATATTCCGGGAGCACATCCACACCAATCTGATACATTGTCTCACAGTCAGCCGAACACCCCGCAAGTCCTATCAATTTTTCTCCATCATAGGCTCCCACCGCAAGTACGTCCTTCTCTTTTCTGTTTTCACAAAGAGCGTTGCTCCATTCCTTTACATATAAGTTTTCAAAATCTGACTGGTGCAAAATTCTCAACTCATATTCACAGGGCAGGCTCTTTAGGCATGTAAGGTCCGGCAGAAAATACTCTGCCATATAACAGATTTTCATGCCATATTTTTGAAGTCCATCATTTAACACCTGCATATTTGGTGTTTCAAAACAATGTTCTACCGGATATTTTTCTATATAGGAAGCAACCACAGCCCTCAGACGCTCACTCACCTGTGCTACGATATTATTGCCATATGACACAAGATCACACTCAAATGGAAGCGGCAGATACACTCTGGCGTTTTCATGTTTCTGTGACAGGACCACCTTATTTTTTTCTGCCATAAAATCTTCCGGATCACAATTACAGTCCCATGCGGACTGCTGTAGTGCTATATCCATGATTTCTTTGTTTGTCATCATTTCTTTATTCATAATTTCTCTCTATCTCCTATTTCAAATAATGTGATAATATCTCCCCCCATATCCCCATTCTTCTGTAAGTGATCAGCCGGCACACGGCATCCGTGAATTTTCCGAACTTTCTATAGAACAGGTTAAAGAGCAGATATGGCATTCTTTGATTTTTCGCTTTCGGCAGACGACGGATGATATTTTTGAAGCTGTATATCTGTTTGTAAATCCATAGATACCCGTCATACAACTCCTGTTCGGTCATTTTTGCCGGTGTAAATACTACATTTGCTGTATTGTATAAAGATAGATCCTTCGTCACGATACGATTTTCTTCTTTTAACTTTTCATAAGACTTTGTTCCCGGATACGGTGTCAGTATATGGGAAGTGACTGTCTCTATCCTATGCTTTACGATCCAGTCCAATGTATAGGCAAATGTCTCTTTTGTATCACTGTCAAGACCAAATACAAAACTGGCGTTTATCATGATCCCACGGCTGTGCAGGGCTTCCACAAGATCATCATATTTTCCCACATCATTTTGTACTTTATGGACACTGCTGATGGAATTAGGCTCCACACTCTCAAATCCAATAAACAAACTCTGGCATCCACTTTCCTTCATCAGATCCAGTAGTTTTGGATGGTCTGCGATATTGGCTGAAACTGCCGCATTCCATTTGATATGAAGCGGTTTTAAAGCTTCTATCAATTCCTGTGCCCATGCAGGATTTCCAATAAAATTGTCATCAATAAACATAATATGCTTTGACTTGACCATCTTTATATCTTCTATCACATCTTTGATCGGCCGTTTAAGATAGCTTTGTTCACCTGAACTATTGTAACAAAAATCACATCTGTATGGACACCCACGGCTGGTATGGATCACATTGCAGTAAAGATACTCGTTAACACTCAATTCATCATACGCAGGTGAAACAATATCTGCTCCTGTCATCTTTCTTTTACATCGATACACCGGTTTCAAACAGCCCTCTTTATAGTCCTCTATGATATCCGGCCACGTTCCCTCTGCCATACCTACGCAAAGGACATCAAAGCTGTCCTGAGGTATCATATCTGTTGCTGTTGTAATGTGGATCCCGCCTGCGACCACAATGATTCCTTTTTCACGAAATTTTTTCGCAATATTCATTGCCCTTGGAAGGGTATCTACCGTCACGGTGATACCTACCATATCTGGTTTGTCCGTATACACGATTTCCTGTATATTTTCATTTTCTATAGAAATTTTATGTTCACTGCGAAGCAGATTTGCAATAGTCAAAAGCCCCAGCGGAGGCGCCATATGGATCTTTATATCTGTGTCCATGGGCCTTTTTTTCATCTTTGGCTGAATAAGTTTTATATACATATTTGACTCCTTATTAAAACATCAGAAAACTCTTTCGTTTTATACTCCCCTCACATTCTACCACAAAATACAGCCGGAAAATACCATATTTGCATGGTATTTCCGGCTGTGGTATTTATGGTCATTCTATTTTCCTTCATTATCCGCCGTAATATATTTTTCCAGCAAATGATACAATTTCTCATAGCTGACCGGTTTTGATATATGATCATTCATACCTGCTGACAGTGCTGCCGTCACATCTTCTCTGAACGCATTGGCTGTCATCGCTATGATCGGTATATCTTTTGCCTGTTCATGCTCTGAGCTTCTGATGGCTCTGGTTGCCTCATATCCATCCATGACCGGCATCTGTACGTCCATCAGAATAACCTGATATGTATTCTTTGGCGACTGAACAAATTTATTATATGCTTCTTTTCCATCCACTGCTGTGTCGATCACCATGCCGCTCTTCTTCAATATCCCAACGGCGATCTCCATGTTCATCTCATTATCCTCTACCAAAAGAACCGATACACCGGAAAGATCTATTTTTTTATTTTCCACGTGTTCGATAAGTTCAGGATCATAACTTCCATAGGTATCTACCAGCAGGTCAAACATGGTGGATTGGAATAATGGTTTTGCAATAAGCTTATTGACTCCTGCTGCCATGGCGGCATCTCTGATCTCATTGATATCATAAGCACTGGCGATGATGATCGGTATCTGTTTTTTGCATTCCTGACGGATTCTTCTGGCAGTCTCCACGCCATCGATGCCGGTCAGATTCCAGTCGATCAGGCAAAGATCATATTCATAATCCGTTCCTTCACGTTTCATGATCTGGCGGACCGCACTTTCTCCGCTGTAGACAACGTCACTTTTTACGTGACAGCGTTTCAGAAGTGATTTCATATAATCGCAGGAACGCTTTTCATCATCTACGATAAGTGCACGGATCTTTGTAAAATCATTTTTCACTTTGCTGTAAGATACAGAATTAGGAGATTTTCCAAATACCATATGGACGGTAAATGTCGTTCCCTTCCCCTCTTCACTCTCCACATCGATACTTCCCTGCATCATAGTTATCAGATTTTTGGTAATAGAAAGTCCTAATCCAGAACCGCCGTATTTTCTTGCTGTTCCCGCTGTCTCCTGCTCAAATGGACTAAATATACGCTGCCTGAACTCTTCACTCATTCCGATACCCGTATCTGACACTGCCAAACGGAATCTCACCTGCTGTCCCTCTGTCATCAACTGGTGTACAGACAATATGACCGATCCTTCGGCCGGAGTAAACTTCATGGCATTTGAAAGAAGATTCATCAGAATCTGATTCAGGCGAAGCTGATCTCCTATGACCATCTCATCTGTCATGTCATGGATTTCCACCTTAAAGTCTATCCCTTTATCCTTTGCCTGACTGTAAAACATCAATGTAACGGATGATAATAATTCCTTCAAGTTAAATTCTTCAGAAGCGATTTTTATCTTACCGCTTTCTATCGCCGAAATATCCAGCACATCATTGATGATATTCAGCAGATGTCTTGCTGCCGTCTGGGATTTTTGGATGTAGTCCCCAACTTTTTCCGGTTCCTGAAGACAATCATCTGCCAATGTCATGTATCCTATGACAGCATTCAGCGGTGTCCTTATCTCATGAGACATTCTGGACATGAAAGATCCCTTGGCTTCGCTGGCTTCCTTTGCCATCTGCAGTGCTTCCATCAATGCCCTTCTGCTTTCTTCCTCTTTCTTCTTAAGCTCATTTATATTTCTCTTAAACAGCATAAAGTTATGTGGATGTTTTGCATCCGGGATCAGTCCGTGGATCGTATAGATATACCAGCGGTATTCCCCGTCCTTACCCTTTCCCTGTGCTTCAAAGACGATTTCCTCACCATTTTGGATCAGTTCTTCCATCTTCTCCTCAGTCAGCTTCAAAGACACCTCTGCATAATCTTCCTGTTTCATAAATCCTTCATAATTTTTTTCTGTTTTGTAAGGATGTTCTTCTATACACAGTGCATTATTTTCAATGTGATATTCTTTACTGCTCATAGCATCCAGATCAATCTCCATTACACTTTCATTTGCCCGGCATACATAGCCAAACAGCCTCTGGATTTCTTTTGCCCTCTCCTCGTCCCGCTGCTGTGCACGCTGTCTGTAAAGCAGAAATATCACAGTGCCCACCAACAGGAGCAAACAGACTGCTGCCATAAGTACTGCCATCGGATGATTATATACGACTTCCAGCAAAGATACATTTCCAGATAATCCGTCTGTATATCTTACCGTCACCTCATCGATCCATTCATCACTGATACTTTCGACGCTTTTGTTCAGAATCGAAAAAAGAGTCGCATCGTGTGTATCACCGATGCCAACACAAAATGATGTACTGAAATCAGGGACCAGAGTCGCCGCTAACTGATGCTGGATATCATCCTTTAATACCTCTTCTGCCACATGGGTATAAAGGTAAGCTGCATCTTGTTTTCCACTCTTCACTGCCTGAATACATTCACTTCCTGTGTCATAGTAGGTCAGCTGTGCAGACCCATACACCTCTTTCTCAAGGGCCGATGCAATATCAGAATTGCGAATAGCCGCAATACTTTCTTCTTCTCCGGAGAAACTTTCCCTGGTTACTTTTGATACAGTGGAACTATTATAACTGTCCGTGATCTTGTATCCCAGACTCTCCGCCGGACTGTAATCAAAGCTGATATCCATACACAGATCCACAAGGTGATCTTCTTTGTACTGCATATACTGCCTGCGGTCCTCTACCTCCACAACTTCATACGGCAAACCTGACCGCTCCAGAACTTTATTGGCAATTTCCCCGTAGATACCGGCCATCTGACCATTGGAATAGTAAGACAATGGTGCCCGGTCAGGATTGATCATTACTTTTAGCTTTTTCCCGCTTTGAATATACTCAGTGACGTAATTTCTTTCGGCCTCTGAAAATGCCACCTCTTCCCCGCTGTCTGTACCATAATATTTATTTTCCAATTCATTTTGCAGGCCGGGATTGTTGTGGTTGATCTGATCAATGGCACTGTTTACCTGATCTAATAGATCCTGGTTTCCCTTTTTTACACAGACATAATAAGGTGAAAATCCAAATTCAGATACTACCCATTCCCCTTTTGTTACACGCAGGCTGCTGGTCACTATTGCATCAATCTCCTCTGCGTGCAAAGCATCTACAAGACCAGCGGTCTCATCAAACATCACTGCTGTATAAGAAAATCCTTTTTCTTTCGCAAAATCAGCAAACTCCTGGTTTCTGCTGTTACCTTCGAGCATACCCACACGAATACCATTAAAAGTCTCAAAATTATCAATGGTATACTTATCATTTCCTGATTTTATGGTAAATATCGTACTGCTGTAACCGATCGGGTCATCTGAAAAATCAAAGATTTTTTCTCTTTCTTCTGTCTTTTGCGCCGAGGTGAGCAGATCGATCTCCCCATTTTCAAGCATCTTTTGAGCATCACTCCAGCTTCCCTCATACCCTATATACTCATAATCCCAGCCCGCATATCTTGCCATCTGCTGCAGATATTCATATCCATATCCACTTTTTTTACCATCCTCATCCTGATTATGGTAGCCTTCAAAAGCAAAATATCCTACTCTCACTGTCTGTCCCTTTGTCTCAGCTGCATATATCGACGAAGGAACGAACAGCAGGTATATCATATTCACCATCAGCAATACACTCATAAAACGAAATATAGCTCTTCTCATACTTGTAAATTCCCCCATTATCCGCATCCTGTATACGTATCCAATATGTTACATTTTTCCATCTTAAATTTGAATATAAGTATAAGTATGGTACTCTTTTGGACTTAATTTTACAAGTATCGAAGCTCATATTTACTAAATCAGTGATTTCATTTCCAAAATTGTCAGACAATCTCTGAGCCAAATGGCATCAGGGCAAGTTTTGCCAACTTAAACTGCTGCAGACCAAACGGTATTCCAATGATGGTTGCACATAATATAACTCCCATCACAGCTGATTCGATTGCAAGCGGCAGCCCGGATACCAGGATCCATATGATGTTAAGGATCAAAGATCCCGCTCCTCCTCCGTATCTTACTTCCTTTCCAAAGGGAAAGAAGCTAAGTGCTGCAAACTTAAAACACTGCAGCCCCACAGGTATCCCTACGATCGATATACACCACAGACACCCTGCCAGACACCAGCTAAGGCCGCTGATCAATCCGCCAAATATAAACCATAACAAATTACCAAGACATCCCATCTTTATATCCCCCTTAATAACTGTGCTTCCCACTGGTTAAGATTATTCAATATTGTCCTGACTTTTTCCATCGCCTCAACTACCTGGCTTTCCGCCTCTGATATCTTCGACTGCACCAGCCAGTCTGCGATCAGACCATCAAAGAAAAAGTCTGCAAATACCAGGAAATCACTTACATTCACCCGAAAAGATCCTGGCACATCGATATCTCTCAATTCTTTTTGAAAGTTTTGAAGCAGATACCTTGCTCTTTCCATCTGCTCGTTTGCATTGTTCATCTTTGAGTGTTTCATCATACCGGATATCAGCCCACCGCCAAACATATCCAGCAATCCCCAATTACCTGCACTGTCAAGGAGATTTCTCGCATCCTCCAAACTTGCCAATGCCTGTTGTCCAACAGCTCTTGCTTCTCTGATTTCTTTTAAATTTTGTTCTCTGTTCATATTCTTATTCCTCCTTTTTTCTGCCAATGAAATTACTTTTTATATCATAGAAAGCAATTTCCTGATATAAAAAAGAGACTTTTACTATGGCTCTTCCGCCACAATAAAAGTCTCGCACATTTCATTTGATACGGATGCCTTCCGGCATCGGCTGACGATCTCAAATCCACCAAATTGATATTAGAATTGGTGTTTGGCTACTCCCTTTTTATTGGATAAAGAGAATATATCATTTTGCCCTGGCATTGTCAATGTGAGCTGTCATTTCTTAAAGAAATCTTAATCTTCTCCTGTGTCACCTGATCTATCGCCTCTTTGAGTTTCTGCATGTATGGAGAAAATCCTACCTTGTCTGCACCATATGTAAACTGAAGATCGTATTCCAGCGGCAGCCAGGTGGCAATATCCGCTTCGTTATGCTGGATCACCGCCTCCAGATTATCCAAAGCTTTATACAGTTTTGCTTCCCTGGTCTGACGCTCCTTCATCTCTTTCAGCAGTTTTAAAAACTCTGTTCTGGATGGTTCCGGAAAGGAATCGATCCATTTTTCAAATATCTCATCTTCCTTGGTTTCATCTTCCTTCTTCTTCTCAAAAGCAGGAATATCGCCGGTAAATGCTTCTCCCAGATCATGGATCAGACACATCCTGATCACTTTATCCATATCAAGCTCAGGAAATTCATCTCCCACCAGCATAGCCATCAATGCCAGACACCAACTATGCTCTGCCACACTTTCATGTCTTCCACTGGATGTCCATGAATGGCGGGTATTGCATTTTAGCTTTTCTGCCCTTGATAAAATATCTAAAAAAGCTGTTGTATTCATCTTCTCTCCCCACTCGTATTTCTATTATTCCAAGCAAATCGCTCCAACTGGATCACTGATATTTTGACTTTATTCCAGACTATACCAGTTTCAGAACGTTGATCAGCAGTACCCAGGCAAGTCCATAATAGGTGACCACTGCTACCAGGTCATTCACCGTGGTGATCAGCGGCCCGGAAGCCACTGCCGGATCTATCTTGATCTTATGAAAGAACATCGGTACGATAGTTCCCACAAAACTTGAGATCACCATCGCTGCCATAAGTGCTATACCGACACATCCCGAAATCGCAAAGGCATACAGCATCGTTTTTCCTTTGAGAAAATAAATGTATAATCCTATAAACAGAAACGACAGGGCTCCCAAAAGAATACCGTTGGAAAAGCCTACCCTCATTTCTTTCAGTACAAGCTGTATCTTTTGCTTTGCCTTTAGATTTTCATCCATAAGGACTCTGATGGTAACAGCCAGGGACTGTGTTCCCACATTTCCTGCCATGTCAAGGATCAGAGATTGAAAGCATACGATCAGTGCAACCTGTGAAACCACGGTTTCGAACATCCCCACAACGGAGGAAACTCCCATTCCCAAAAACAGAAGAGCTATCAGCCATGGCATTCTCTTTTTCATGCTCTCAGGCAGAGTCTCGTGAAGATCTTCCTCCGCAGTCAGACCAGCCAGCTTCGCATAATCATCACCCATCTCATCATCTACAACTTCCACGATATCCTGGGCTGTGATGACGCCGAGGATCTCATGGGAATCACTCAGGATAGGTATGGAATCCTCCGCATAGTCTTTGATCCTGTCGATACACTCGCTGATCGTCTCGTGGTCTCTGACATAAGGGTAGGATGTACTGATGAGTGGTTCCAGATTCGTATAATCTCTTGCAACGATCAGATCCTTCAGTTCCAGCGCTCCATAGAATTTGCCTTTTTCATCGCAAACATAGATGGTCATGATGTTATCATTTTCTTCCGCCTGCGAAATCAGTTCTTTCATTGCCTGTTTCACCGACAGATTCTTCTTGATCTCGATAAAATTAGTAGTCATCTTACTGCCGATCTCGTCATCATCATAGGAACGGATCAGGTCGATATCTCTCTTACTGTCCTCATCCATCAAACTGATCAGCTGTTCTCTGACGGTATCGTCCACTTCTTCCAGAACATCCACCGCATCATCAGAGTCCATGTTCTCGATGATGTCTGCCGCACTCTCAAGTGCCAGCTCACCGATATACTTTCCAACATCGTCAAGATAGGTAAATATCTCGGATACCTTTTCTGCGCCCAGGATCCGGTATAGTTTTTTCCTCTCCTCCACGCTCAAAAGTTCCAGCGTGCCAGCGATATCATTCTCATGATAATTATCCAGCTGTTCGCGGATCTCGTCATCTGCGGAAGAGCTTTTGATCACTCTTACTAATTCCTCTTCGTAATTAGGCTGTAAAATATTTTCGTTTTCCATCGTTAGTCCCTCCTGTAAGGTCATATTTTCACGATGGAATAATCAATCTAAAAGAATGGACAAGTTGTCCTGATTCGTCTCAAATTAATATGTCCATCGCCGCTGCAACTTCGTCCACTATCATCACAACTGTCCATTCTCTCACCTTCTTTCCTTATTTTTTACCATGATATGTAAATTTTTCCTGGATCTTCAGCAATTGTTCCTTTGCGGCTGCCAGTTCTGCTCTTGACTTTGCCAGCCTTGCCTCCCGTTCTTTCGCATTTTCCCCAAAAAGTTTTCCGACTTCCTGTCTTGTCTCATTGGCGGCTGATTCTAATTCAATCTTTGCATTTCCTGCAATCTGCATAAATTCTGCTTTCGCAGCCTTTGTTGCAGCCTTTAATTCTGCTTTTGCCTTCTTTGTTGCCTCTTTCATCTCATGTTTTGCTTCCTTCAATTGTTTGGTCAGATAACCAGGACGTGCCTGCAGATTTGGATATGCTGCCTGGATACGACGGAGAAGAAGCTTATGATTACTCAGAAGTTCCTTTACCTTCAGACTGATTTCCTCTGTATTATCCTCTTCCCTGTTATCAATCTCTTTTTTGACAATATTCATCAAAAAGTGAGAAACTACATTGTCAGCTGCCAGAAGCACTGTGATCGCTCCTGCCGAGCACATGATCATAGTATTCGACCAGGATCTGAACAGCCTTACCATGGCCGGATCTATTAATTTTATGATCACTACAGACCCCAACCCGAATAAGATCAGATTACCGATCCAGATCCTTCCGTTCAGATTCATAGGTTTCGTACTGTAATCCCACCATCTGGCATGGAACAATTTTTCCATGTACCAGCTCACAAAATATTCCAGTGCACCGCAGATAACAAATCCGGTAAGAAATGTCTCCACATAACCGCCTTCATATCCGATAATACCACCTACAATTACAGTAACCGCAACCACTCCGCACCCATAGATAGGGCAATAAGGGCCTATCAGGAATCCACGGTTGATAAATCTGTGGTATTGGATTGACTTTAAAGTAACTTCCATTAACCAGCCTGCGCATGAAAAAATAAACATTTCAATGATCAGCTTGCCTATCGTTGTAAGGCTAAAATCTAACATAATCTGCTCCTTATTCTTTACCTTGATTTGTAACTCTCCTTATATCTATTCTGTCCCTGCTTTTTATTAACCATGCGCAAAGCACATATCGTGATCACAGCTGTGATCCCCTCGGCCACACCAAAAGAGAGCCATACTCCCAAAAAGCCAAGAAGATGTGACAGTAAAAAAGAACACCCGATGATCGCGATCACCCCTCTGACTATCGATGTAGCAAAAGCCTCTCCCGGATGATCCGTCGCACTTAAGTATCCTGCTCCGATAATATTAAATCCCGCGAATAGAAAACCCGCAAAATATATCCTCATCCCCTCAAAAGCGTATTCAGCCATCAAAACCGATGCTCCACTGTTAAATAGCGCAACCAGGGGCTTGGTACAGGCATACACAACACCATAGATACCCACAAATATCACACCCCCCGTACAGATACTCAAACGGAGAAGTTTTCTGACTGCTGCTTTCTCGCCTTTTCCATAATATCTGCTGATAAGTGGCTGCGCACCCTGGGCAATCCCATTATAGATAGAAGATGCAACTAAAGCAAAATTAGCAACCACACCATAAGCGGCAACACCGATATTTCCGGCCAACCCAAGTATCAGATAATTGAATACCGTAGTCGTCACCCCGGAGGACAATTCCCCTATACATGCTGATATTCCCAGCTGACATGACTTTTTCAGCAGCCGGAAAGATGGCCTGCAAAGCACAAACTTTATATTATTCGTTCTGCAAAAAAAATGTGACCCACAGATTGTTATACTGATGATCGGCGAGATGGCCGTCGCAAGTGCCGCTCCTTCAAGCCCCATCTTCATAGGAAACATAAAAAGATAATCCAAAACGATATTGGACAAACTTCCGACCATCGTTCCGATCATGGCAAGTGAAGGTGCCTTATCATTTCTGACAAATGCACTAACAATATAATTCAGCATAAAAAATGGCGTAAACAGTAAAAATATCCGTGTATATCCTTTTCCAAGCTGAATGATCTGTGCATCTGCTCCCATCACCATCATGACCCGATCAGGAAAGAACGCTCCTGCTGCTATAAACAACACACTAAGGATACCTACCCAAAGAACAGCATTCGAGAAATAGTATCTGGAATCATCATCATTTTGTACTTTTGATATTGCATATCGAGTTGCTGCACCTACTCCTATCATCGATCCTATCGCAAAAATCAGATTATAGATAGGCAAAGCCAGATTAAGGACGGTTATCCCGTCCGCTCCTGCTGCCATAGAGATAAAAAATGTATCTGCTATGATGTAACAGGAGATTCCCAACATGCCAAAGATATTCTGTGACACATATTTTGCAAATTGTTTTGTTATATTATCTCTCATATTCAGACCATCAATTCATAATTTTCTATATCCTGGTAGGCACCAGCTTTGTACCCAACTTCATGGATCGCTCCGCAGAATGTAAAACCATACTTTTGGTGCAGCTTGATACTGGCTTCATTTCCTGCTGTGATGACCGACACAACAGAGTGTATCGTCTCATCCTTCTTTGCCATTTCAATTATCTCCTTCATCAAAGCCGTGGCAATGCCCCTTCTTCTAAAATCAGGAGAAATATACACGGACAGCTCTACTGTAGACTTATATGCCTCTTTCTCCCTGTAAGCTGACAGACTCGCATAGCCAGCGACCCGTCCCTCTGTCTTGGCCACGATCAGCGGATGGTTTTCAATATTATGTGCATCAAACCACTCTCTCCATTCTGAAAGTGTTTTTGGGTTAAGATCAAGAGTCGCAACTCCATGTATCACTTCATAATTATATATGTCTAAAAGCTCTTGCAAGTCCTCTATTTCAGCCATTCTGATCTGCATCGTTTGTTCTCTCCATACATTTTATCATCTTATAAAATTCGTAAATACTTTTTCTTCGCTTTCCGGCATACCATATTTTTCTTTACCCAGGGCAATACTTTTGATCAAAAATGCCATGTTTTTTCCAAGAGTCCGCATGATCTGCATACCTTCTTTGTCTGCTCTGACATCATCCGGAGTAAATCCATGTACCTGATTCCAGTACTGACTTGATGCTATCGGCATGCCTGAAATCGTAAAATATTTATTCAGCTGATCAAATGTAGCTGTACAGCCGCCACGTCTTGCAGATACCACCGATGCACCAACCTTCATTGTCTTATCATACTTTGTGCTGAAGAATAATCTGTCCAGCAGCGAGATCATAGTTCCGTTTGCAGACGCATAATATACTGGTGAACCAACAACAAGGCCGTCACATTCCTCGAACTTAGCTGCAATTTCATTAACAATATCATCGAATATACACTTTCCAGTTTCGCCGCATTTGCCGCAGCTTATACAACCATGGATATCTTTATGTCCTGCATGGACGATTTCTGTTTCGATTCCTTCTTTTTTCAAAGTATCTGCCACCTCGCTTAATGCAGTGTAGGTGCATCCTTTAGCGTTTGGGCTTCCATTGATCAATAATACTTTCATATCTTTCTCCTCTCTTCTTATGGGATAAGTCTTCCCAGCATTTCATATAGCAATTTGGGTTCTATCGGCTTCGCCAGATGGGCGTTCATCCCTGCATCCAGACACTTTTTCACGTCTTCAGCAAAAGCATTTGCAGTCGTTGCAAGGATCACCACTTTCTTCGCATCTGCCCTTGGCAGAGCCCGGATCCGCCGTGTTGCCTCCAGTCCATCCATAACAGGCATTCTGACATCCATGATAACCGCATCGAAGTGATCAAGGGGGGAGTTTTCAAAAGCATTCACGCCCTCCAGTCCATTATTGGCTGTGGTAACTTCTATCGCCTGCTTTTCCAATAGTTTTTTCTCAATCTCCATATTCAGCGGATGATCTTCTACCACCAGAATTCGTTTTCCTGACAGCATCTCATAATTTACCTTTTCGATGCCTTTTTTTACATCTGAAGCCTTGGCTAACCTATGGCTGAGATGCAGCGTAAAGGTCGTTCCCTGCCCCAGCTCACTTTCCACACTGATATCGCCGCCCATGGCACTGACCAGATTCTTTGTGATAGCAAGCCCCAGGCCTGTGCTGGGATTCTCCCCCGAATACTGGTTAACTTCCTGCTCAAAAGGTTCAAAAACTCTCGGCAGAAACTCTTTGCTCATACCACATCCGTAGTCCCTGAACTTCATTTCATAATATACACGCCCATCTTCAACTTTGGAATCCTTACATGTCCACTCTACCGTCTGCCCAGGTTTTGAAAACTTCACTGCATTGCTTAAGAAATTGACAAATATCTGTCTTGTCCTGATCACATCACAGAATAGATATCTTTCCCTGATCCCCGAAAAATCTGTAACCAGATTTATTCTTCTTTGTTCTATCAGCGGCTGCATCATGGCAACAACGTCATATAGGAATTCCATCCCATCTGCTGCTTCCTCTTTCAGAACCACTTTTTCATGTTCCAGACGATTCATGTCAAGAATATCATTGATAAGTCCCAAAAGATAATTTCCAGATGTGTCTATCTTTTCAAAGTAGTGCCGGCTATTCTCATCTTTTGACTCATCCAGCCCCAGCTTCGCCATACCCACGATGGCGTTCATGGGGGTTCGAAGATCATGGCTCATGCGGGAAAAAATCTCTGTTTTTGCTTCATTCGCCTTCGCAGAGTCCTGTAGGGCGATCTTAAGCTGTTCATTGATCTTCTTTTGTTCTTCAATAGCTTCTGTATTATCAAAACGTGAAAAGATCAGATAACGTTTGTCACCATTTGGGTAGGAGTATGTTCCCTTTTTATATCTGACATGACCATCTTTTTCGCATACATAATAATATATTACATACTTTTCCTGTTTTTCAAGTCTTTTATGAATATATTCAAATTGATTTTCCTGTATAAAGGTATCCAGATCATCCCCCACATAAGTACGACGTATATATTCGTCGATATACCCCTGTGCATTATCTGTTTCTTTTGGTTTATACAGACCATTATTTGTAAATGCCTTTGCAGAATTGTTGCCCAGATCTATCAGTATGATATAGTCATAATCATTATTGATCACCTGTGTGATCATGTTTTCTTTTACGATTGTTTCCTCTATCTCTTCTGATTTCATAATTCCTTCCACATCACCTGTGAGAGGATTCCTGATCATATCAATCTCTATCTGAAGCCATCTGTATGTCCCATCCCCCATAAGAACAGGAACACGATGCCTGAAAAGCTTCTGACCCGCTTCAAAATCCCGAAGCATGTGATCCACATCAAAGAATTCTTCTGCTCTTTTTTGTTCCTCTTCTGAAACGTGATCGATAATATAGGAAAAAAGTGATCGTAATGTATGACATTCATCCAGTTCGTCCTTGGTCTTACTGAAAAATACCCGTGTTCCACCCGAAACAATATACCGGTCCTGCGTAAGATTCAGACGAAACACCGATATGGTATTCTTTGTAACTTCATTATATAGAAGCAGCTTCATATTCAACAATTCTTCTTCTGTCACCTCACGAGTAATGATCGTTACATAATGAGGCAGTTCGTTCCGCAATATATATGCCGTACTTTCTATCACTATCGGACTGATCCCTCTTCCGCTGCTCCGATATCGTATACTGAACTTCGACGGTCCATTGCTGTCTGCACTTAATGCCTGAAGTTTTGGTAAGCCTATCGCCTCTTTGACCCGTTCCTGATCCTGCGGGTATACATAGTATTCACACATTTCTTTCAGATGGATATCATATCTGTTTTCTATGACATGATTCGTCCTTGTATCCGAAAAATGAATGCTTTTGGAATGCAGCGTCTTCATATTCACTTCGCAGTAGGTCAGCACAGATGTATTTAACGCTCTGTTCATTCTTCTCGCCATATCTTCATTTAAACTACCGCTCTCTTTGATATCCTGCTGCTTTCGAACAAAAATAGAAAATGCATCCTGACCCTGCCACTTCATCTCGATCGCCTGAACTATAAATATCATCCCCATATCTTCTCTGATAACATAGGAAGTCTTATCCTCTCTTCGAAGCGGGCAGGAGGCACACATGGAAACATTTCCGTGCACCTGATAACAAGGCTTCCCTATCCGGTCTGTTCCTGTATACTTCTTAGCCACTTCATTTTCGTAGTATACCTGCAGTGTAGTCTTATCTATGATATAAATTCCGGTATGTTCAAAAGATTCCAAAAATATTATCAACTCATTCTGCATTTTTGTTCTCCCACTTACTGACTTTGTCTTTCGCACATTAATAATTACATTTTACTCCCAAAGCTTGTCATTTACAACAAACTTTCTTTCAGGCGACTGCGTAAATTTACCTTCGGAAATAATGGTGTAGAGTTCACCCACGGATGCGCTGCTAAAGTATCAGGCAATGACTTGTGAGTTTAATATACATCTT
>SAAH01000042.1 GCA_009929525.1 Clostridia bacterium
CCTGTAAAATAGCAAGCGAAACTGCTATTTTACAGGGATTTTTTCGCTTTTCTATGCCGGAAAATGTGTTAAGGTGTAAATTTTTAGGAAGTTAACAATAAAAGGCGGCGCCTTGACCGAGACAACTTATCTTATATTACTTTCGCTATATCGCCCCAATCACGGATATGGCATTATGAAGTTTATCAAACAGGAAACGGATGACCGGGTCCTTCTGGGTGCCGGAACATTATATGGTGCACTCAACTCTCTCCTTAGTAAGGGCTGGATCCATCTGTATGACGAAGACAGCCACAACAAAAAGACCTACTTGATCACAAATGAAGGCAAACAGATCGTTGAAAATGAACTAAAAAGGCTAAATCAGCTCTGCAAAACCAGTCGAAAAATTATCCGGGAGGAGGCAGATTCATATGGAGAAGACTAAATTTTTTCTGGACATTGATAAAGAAGAGAAATGGCTAAACGAAATGACGCAGGACGGCAAATACCGATTCACCAAAAAATCCGGCTTTACCTACTATTTTACAGAAAATGCAACCGGAACAACCTACCACTATCTCGTAGATCAACGTCTGTTTTCCAAAAACAATCAACAATTTTGCGACTTTCTGGCAGACATGAACCTCACTCTGGTAACCAGGCAGTGTGGCTGGTACTATTTTGAAACAACAGATCCTGATTCTGCAGTTTCCATTTATACGGATTCCCTATCAAAGATAAAATATTATATCCGGATGATCGGAGTCCTTTTTATTCTTATGCTTTTCAATATTTCCATCATTCAAAAGGGGAATGACAATGGAGCTCTTTTTTTCAATATTTCTTTCCCGATGGCGGTAAATGTAATCATCCTGATCTGCTGTCTTATAACGACAGGAAAATATCTGTACCGTATCTTAATCTTAAAAAAATCATAGCATGATCTGGTACCCTCTGCTGTATTCTAATTTTCATCCAGCAGACGCCCCAACAGCAGCTCTCGATTGTTGATAAACATTTCCGTCACCTGATAGCTGTCCGTCTCTTCATATTCGCAGGTATGTACCATTCCATTATCAAAGGTATATATCTGGGCCTCTGGGATTCCCAATAATATAGGGGAATGAGTGACTATGATAAACTGCGAGCCCCGCTTTGCACATTCGTGGATTTCCATCAGAAGAGTCAATTGTCTCTGGGGCGACAGTGCCGCCTCCGGCTCGTCAAATATATATAAGCCATTGGGTTTTAACTGACTTTGGGTTATGGCGAGAAAACTTTCTCCGTGAGACTTTTCATGGTATTTTTGTGAAGGGTGTTTCGGATCTGCGTACTCTTCCTCTTTTGTCGCAACATTATAAAAGCTTTCCGCCCTGAGAAAATATCCCCATTTTGCCTTCCGATATCCCTTGTTCAGCCGTATGGCATAGTATAGTTCCGAATGGGAATCGTACGTGGAGAAACTATAATTCTTCGTACCACCCTCCGGATTAAATCCATAGGCTATCGCCAAAGCTTCCAGCAAAGTAGATTTGCCGCTCCCATTTTCTCCCACAAAAAATGTTATCGGCCGGGAGAACTCCAGACTTTCCAGACGATCGATCGCCTCTATATCTCTCAGATAACTATTCTTATCTATTTTATTCCAATCTATTGATATACTCTTTATAAACTGATCATTCATCTGACTTCCTCACCATCTTCCAGCAATCCATAGATCTTGTACAGAGAAATCATGTTCTGATACTGCATCTTACTCCCCATCAACTGGCGATAAGTCGCCGACTTTTCTTTTCCCTGATCTTTTAGCTTCTGCATCTTGTCTTTTGCATCTTCATAACTTCTCAAAACCGCCTGCATCATCTTCTCGTACGCTTCCAGTCGTTGTTCTTTTTCCATTCTGTCTTCTCCTTGTTTACTGATCCCATTCGTGATCTCAATTCCAAATTTCTATTCCAAATCTCTATTCCAACTCATGATTCCAAATCTCTATTTCAAATCTTGATTCCAACTCTCTATTTCAAATCTTTCCCTGCCGTTCTCTGTTTCCTATCTTTACTTCTGATCCTTGTATCCATTTTGGCTGCTGATATGCCGCACAAAACAGATATGCCATACAAGACGGATATGCCATACAAGACGGATATGCCATACAAGACGGATATGCCATACAAGACGGATATGCCATACAAGACAGATATGCCATACAAGACGGATGTGCCATATAAGACGTAATCGGCATATACAAAAAACATTTGCATTGTGCCTCGTCACATTCAAAAAATTACTATTTTCAAGCTAATTTTAGGCAAAATTAGGCACATAGCTCATTTTTAAATAACTATACCTCGCATCGCCAAGCTTTACGCACTATTTTCACTATTTGCACTCTTTTGCGTGGCAAAATCAGGACAATATTCTACATATGCCTAATCCCACTCATTATAAGATGTTTCCTGGACAAAAATCTCTTCCCTCGAGGCACAACATACCACAAACATCCCATATACCCCGCCAGCCCCTATATAATCTAACACATCTCCATCTCCCATATACCTTTTCCACAATCCACCAACTAAAATACCATATTTACCACTATTCTACCACACCACCCCAGTGAAACAACACAAGAATTTTTCCTCTCTCGTCCTCCACACCCAGCCCTCCAGCGTCAGCCGCCCAGGGGTGTCAAACAGATGCCTGTTGACATCGGATCGAGCTGCTAAAAAGCTTGGTGCCAGGGAGGCAGTTTCTGTGGAGTGGTGTGTGCTCACCAAAGCACACATCAAGGCCATCTGAGGTGAGTATGCATCAAGCATACTTACCGAATATGGCCGATCTCTGCAGAAACTACCTCCCTGACACCTAGATTTTTACAGTGAAGAGCCTGTCAACGGGCATCTGCTTGACGCCCCTGGGCGGCTGACGCTGGAGGGCGTCCCCATTCCACAAAATAATTAGCCCTTGTGCACAATACAAAAAAGGCCATTTGCACCCACCCCCTAAAGCGTGGATCCAAATGGCCCTATTATCACCCTATATCATATCACCGATTTCCGCCAAATATATTAGCAGATACCCTGTGCCATCATAGCATTTGCAACTTTCTCAAATCCTGCGATGTTAGCACCAACAACATAGTTGCCTTCAAAACCATAACGTTTTGCAGCATCATCCATGTTATGTGTGATATTTACCATGATAGTTTTCAGTTTTGCATCTACTTCTTCGAAGCTCCAGCTCAGTCTTTCACTGTTCTGAGACATCTCCAGTGCGGATGTAGCAACACCACCTGCGTTTGCTGCTTTTCCAGGAGCAAAGATAACTTTGTTTGCCTGCAGATACTGTGTAGCCTCAAGTGTAGTAGGCATGTTAGCACCTTCGCATACAGCTGTTACGCCGTTTGCTACCAGTGTCTTAGCATCTTCCAGTGTCAGCTCGTTCTGAGTTGCACATGGCAGAGCCAGATCAGCTTTGATCGTCCATACGCCTTTGCCTTCATGATACTCAGCGTTTGGACGAGCTTTTGTATATTCTGTCAGTCTTGCACGTCTTACTTCTTTGATGTCTCTCAGTACTTCTACATCGATTCCGTCTGGATCATAAACCCAACCTGCAGAATCTGAACATGTCAGAACCTTAACACCCATCTGCTGTGCTTTCTGGATAGCATAAGTAGCTACATTTCCAGCACCAGATACAACTGCTGTCTTACCAGCGATGTCGATACCATTGATTTTCAGAAGTTCCTGTGTAAGATATAAAAGACCATATCCTGTAGCTTCTGTTCTTGCCAGAGATCCTCCAAATGTCAGACCTTTTCCTGTAAGAACGCCTTCGTATACATTTCTCAGTCTCTTGTACTGTCCGAACATGTATCCGATCTCTCTTCCGCCAGTTCCGATGTCACCAGCAGGTACGTCTGTATCAGCGCCGATATGTTTGCTCAGCTCTGTCATAAAGCTCTGGCAGAATGCCATAACTTCACGATCTGATTTTCCTTTAGGATCGAAATCAGAACCACCTTTACCGCCTCCGATAGGAAGACCTGTAAGGGAGTTTTTGAAAATCTGCTCAAATCCCAGGAATTTGATAATACCAAGGTTTACTGAAGGATGCAGACGCAGTCCTCCTTTGTAAGGTCCGATAGCGCTGTTAAACTGTACACGGTACCCTTTGTTTACACGGACCTGACCCTGGTCGTCTACCCATGGTACGCGGAACATTACAACTCTTTCCGGCTCTACAAGACGCTCTAACAGAGCTTCTTTTCTATATTTCTCTTCATTTGCTTCAATTACCGGGCGAAGGGAATCCAGTACTTCTTTTACTGCCTGATGGAATTCCGGCTCGCTGGGATTCTTAGCTACTACGGCTTCGTATACCTCATCAACATAAGACATATCTCTCGTTCCTCCTTAGATTTTGCTCATTGCTTTTTGAATACGGAGATATTATAGCATGGTAAAGTGGTAAACACAAGAAAAAAATGGGCGCAAAAGCAAGCATTCATAAGGAAAGTTTCATATTTTGCACTGTTTACAGATTTTTCTGTCACTTTATGAAACTTTTCCAATTGAATCCGTCATTTCACAAAAATATGATGAAAATTATCCTGTCATTTCAAATGTACTATTTGCGGAATGTCTGTTTTTTTCTTCGTTTAACACTATATCCAAAAGTGCCGATTTTATGAGAAAGTCCGTAATATTCCCCATGAGAATACACGATCGGTTTTGCTCTGTTCAGATCAAACTTGCCTCTTTCATCCATATAGGCTTCGTCTGCATGAACCGCGACAACCTCTGCGATAAACATGTGATGAGATCCCAGTTTTTCTATTTTTTTCACTTTGCATTCCAGATTGACCGGTGCCTCACCTATCATAGGTGCTTCTACCTCACTGGCATCTACCTTTGTAAGCCGCATTTCTTTGAATTTGTCCACGTCTTTACCGGAACGTACGCCACAATAATCCGTAGCCATACATAGCTGCTCCGTAGTGAGATTCACCACAAATTCACGGCTTTCTTCTATCATACGATAAGAATGTCTCTCTGGCCGAATGCTGATCGAGAGCATCGGAGGATTGGTACATATCGTTCCCGCCCACGCCACTGTGATGATATTATCTTTTCCCTGCTTGTCACGAACACTTACCATGACTACCGGCAGTGGGTATAACATATTTCCAGGCTTCCATTGCTGCTTTGCCATATATTCCTCCTCTATGTTGCTCTTAATTGATCGTTATCCTGCCATGACCATCTCCGGCATGGCATTTTAAAACTTTCTTTACATCAGCTTCTATATATTGTCTATTGCTGCAATGCATTCATAAACTTTGGTATCAGCTGTTTCTTTCGGGAAACCACACCATCAAGGCGACAGGAACTGTCTGTAAGCTTCCCGCCAAATGCATCATTTACAAGAACATCTGCATTTTGACCGTAGCATAAAAGTTCTGTTGATTCTTTGATGATATTGGTCAGCATGAAAAATACCATTTTTACTCCATGCTTTCCACATTCTTTTTCCATATAAGGCATCAGGCGTTCTTTTACGGACTGAAGCTCTTCCTCGGACATAAAGCTGATCTGTCCCACACCAAATACCAGGTCGCCCACGATGAACTTTTTGTAGTCTTGATAGAAGATTTCTTCTGGAGTCTTATCCGAGAGATTGCTTCCTGCTCTGAACATCTTTCCTGCGAAACTTTCTATCTCTATCTGGGCTATCTTTGCCAGTTCTTCGGCTGCCTCACGGTCTTTCTCCGTACAGGTAGGTGAACGGAACATCAATGTATCGGAAAGGATCGCAGCACATAAAAGCCCTGCGATATTCTGCGGGATATCCAGATAATTCTCACTGTAGATCTGATACATGATCGTAGCGGTGCAGCCTACCGGCTGGTTACGGAACATGACCGGCTGAAATGTCTCCAAAGTTCCGATTCTGTGGTGATCGATGATCTCAAGAATCTCCGCTTCGTCTATATTATCTACAGCCTGTGACTTTTCATTATGATCTACCAGGATCAACTGTTTTTTCTTGATATTCAGCAAGTTACGACGGGAAACTGTTCCGATATATCTTCCCCTTGTATTTACAACCGGGAAGGCACGGTAACGGTTCTTCGTCATGATATCCTTTATCTTATCTGTAAACTCATCATTTCTGAAGGTGATCAGATTTTCTTTCTTCATAAAATACTTGACCGGGATACTCTGATGGATCAATCGTGCAACGGTAAATGTATCATATGGTGTGGTAATGATCACAACATCTCTCTCCGCTGCAAGGCGCTGGATCGTATGGGAAACTTTCGATCCCAGACATATGATCAGGCAGCTGGCATCTTCCTCGATAGCACAAAGCTGATCCTCCGCACGATTTCCTAAGATGACCAGGTCATCTTTTTCAATATAATTTTCCATGGTGTCCGGGTGTGCTGCTCCGATCCAGACCTTTCCCTTTATAAAATACCCATGTTCATTTCCTACGATGATCTCACCTTCCACGGTATCTGCAATACTTCTGTACTGGGTCCTGGCTTGAGCGAGGATCGTGTTGTCGTATGCATCCATGTAGGATTTTGCGATATCTCCTGTGGTGATCAGACCTTCCAGTTTTCCTTCCTTCGTCGTAATCGGAAGGGTAACCGCATTGTGTTCTTTCATCAGATTCCATGCACGTTTTACAGACATGGTTTTCTCAGCTCCGGGAGTTTCATGGATCTCCATGTCCTTGATCTGTGTTCCTACATCCGGCAGATATCCAGGTGCATCTGCATGAAAATACTTTAATACAAATTCTGTTTCTTCATTGATCTGTCCTGCGCGCTTCGGCACATAACTTCCCTTGCAGGTTCTATTTTTTATATCTGCATAGGCAATAGCAGAACAGATGGAATCTGTATCTGGATTTTTATGTCCTATGATAAATGTTTTATTTTCTTTTCTCAAATGAACCGCTCCTTGCTTTTCCACATTGGCTTTTTGTTTTTCATCTTAGCACACTTCTTTTGAATGGGCAAATATATTATTTTTACCATTTGGATAAAAATATGTTATACTTGTATTAACTATACAAGAAAGGAAGCAGCTATTTGCGGGACTTTAAACCAAATAACTGCGAAAGGAAAATTATTTTATGTCAGAAGAAATGAACCCAACACCTATCACCGAAGAACCTTCTTCCATGGCCGATTACGAGCAGGAACTTGAGGCATCTTTCAAAAAGCTTGAGGACGGCGACATCATCACCGGTACCGTTATCGCTGTTGATGAAGAAGAAGTTACTCTTGATCTGAGATACTATACCGAAGGTATCATCAAAGTTTCTGATTACAGCCGCGAGCCTGGCTTCATGGTAAAAGAAGAAGTTCAGATCGGTGATGAAGTTTCTGCCACTGTTATCGGTCGTGACAACAGACGCGGATGCATCCTCCTCTCCAAAGTTGAGGCAAATGATGTGATCGCCTGGGACAAGCTTCGTCAGCTCAAAGAAGATAAAACGGTCCTGGATGTTATTGTCAAAGGCATCGTAAATGCCGGCGTTATCGCTTATGTGGAAGGCATCCGTGGATTCATCCCGGCTTCCAAACTTTCTTCTAACTATGTAGAAGATCTGAACGAATATCTCAATCAGGAGATCCAGGTGCAGGTATTTGACGTTGTAGAAGAAGACAACCGCCTGATCCTCTCTGCCCGTGAGATTCTCCGTGAAAAGGAAGCTGTGGAAAGGAAAGCACGTATCTCCAATGTAGAAGTTGGTCTTGTAACAGAGGGAACCGTAGAAAGCCTGCAGCCTTACGGCGCATTCGTAAGCCTGGGAAATGGTCTCTCAGGACTGGTCCACATCTCCCAGATCAGCGAAAAACGCATCAAACACCCATCAGCAGTTCTTGCTGTCGGTGATACTGTAAAAGTGAAAGTTATCGCAGTAAAAGACGGAAAGCTCAGCCTGAGCATGAAGGCTCTGCAGGATGTTGCTGCTGAAGAAATCGTAGTGGAAACTTACGATATGCCAAAAGCTGAGGAAGCTACTACTACACTTGGTTCTTTATTTGCAAACTTGAAACTGTAATTTTAAAGGATTAAATAGAGCCATAGGTTATCACCAAAGGACGATCCAGGTATTAGAATCTGCATTTATTTTTACTTGCAGATCCAGATTTCTGGATCGTCCTTTTTTGTGCTTATAAAATATACCATATTTATTTTTATTATTTTCCACAAAAGGGTTGATTTTTTCTCTTCTAGTGTTTATTATAATCTTAACACATAGTTTTAATAACTACATGCAAGGGTTTGTATTGTTCTATGAAGAGATGGGAGATGTTATTATGAATTTCAAACTTAAAGATCCAGGAAGCGCAATCACACATTTTATCGGCATGGTCCTGGCACTGCTGGGAGCGGCACCGCTGCTTCTCAAAGCCGCAAGAGAACCGGATAATCTGCATTTGATCGCATTATCTATTTTCATCCTGAGTATGGTACTGCTTTATATGGCAAGCACCATGTATCACTCACTGGATGTCAATGAAAAGGTAAACCGCCGCCTGAGAAAGATAGACCATATGATGATTTTCATCCTGATCGCAGGAAGTTACACACCGATTTGTCTTTTAGTCCTCAATGGTAATTCCGGTAAGCTTCTGTGTGCGCTGGTATGGACAGTGGCTATCATCGGCATACTGATCAAAGCATTTTGGATCACTTGTCCAAAATGGTTTTCCTCTGTACTGTATATCGGAATGGGCTGGTTATGCGTACTGGCATTTTCACAGCTTTTCCATGCGATGTCCCGTTCAGCTTTCGGATGGCTCCTGGCTGGAGGCATTATCTATACGATCGGCGGCGTGATCTATGCATTGAAGGTTCCGCTGTTTGATTCCAAGCATAAAAACTTTGGATCACATGAGATATTCCATCTTTTCGTGATGGGTGGCAGTGCCTGCCATTTTGTAACCATGTTTTTATTAGCATAATCCGTATTGCTTTGAATTTTATTTTGCAAATAGACTATTAACAGATACAAAAAAGATGTCGTACTATGAACCCATAAGTTTAGATCAACGATCCAGCTTATGATATATCATAGTATGACATCTTTTTTATTTGTTAAAATCAGTCTGCGGTGCATTTGTCCTGTATGATCTCATACAAAGCCTGTGTTTTCTCCGCTGTTTCCTGATTCAAGACCAGAATTCCATCATCGGTCTCCATCACCACATATTCTTCGCATTCCACATAAGCATACATCGTATATTTTCCGAACTGACCGTTTTCAAACAATCTTTCACGAAGGCGAAAGCTTCCTAAACCATTTCTTCTCCTGCCTGCTGTAATTCCGGTTTCATAGGACACACTCTGTATGGATTCCCATTTGACTTCTTTGTCAGCCCAAAATGATCCCTGTATGTTCATGCCTTCCTCATTCATATCAACGCTCACATTACCCGTCACCAGCATCACACAGACCAACAGCCCTATCGCAGATACAATTATTATCATAATGCGGGTGGCCCGGCGATTAAAGCTTGCTTTCTTATCATCTTCACTTTCTTTTGCATCATCTGGAATCTGATAATCTTTCTTTTTACAGATTGTGTTTGAGAGGATCATGGTTGCCGCTACGTCAAGGATTATCACCACCATGAATACCTGTGAAAGGACATTCGGTGCATTATCACCGTACCATGCCATTACCGCCATACATATGGTGATGATCCCCATGCACATGCCCATGACCCGACACAGTTTTTTCTCATCGTAGCGTTCCCGTCCCTTGCCCATGGTGTTGTATCCTGCGATGAGGGAACTTCCTTTTCCCATCAGGAATATGATCGTCATAGCCAGGAACAAAATAACCAGAAACCATATCATAACTGATACCTCCTTCGTCTATGGAACATCTCTACAGCTCATCCAGTACAGCGACAAAACCCGCCATCAGCTTTTCTTTCTCTCTTCTGGTCATATGCTTGATTTCCCATTCTCTTCGCATAGCTTCAGATTTTGATTGGAAGGTTTCATAATAAGCCAGACTTACTGGAAGTCTGGCTCTTGTGTACTTGGCACCCTGGCCTGCGTTATGTACCTGTATTCTTTTCTTTATGTCATTTGTCCAGCCGGTGTAGAAAGTGTTGTCGTGACATTTTAATATATATGTGTAATTCATAATTTACTGCTGCTCTTTCTTCTCAAATATCGTGATCGACATTCGCCGCTCGCCAATCCTGCGAGCAGGTTGGCTCTCTAACGCTCATTATATCACGATTCGCACCTTTGGTGCTTAACGCTGCTTTGCAGCTATCGTGATCGACATTCGCCGCTCGCCAATCCTGCGAGCAGGTTGGCTCTCTAACGCTCATTATTATACCACCGACTTTTATAAAACGCTATAGTTTATGTCTTATCAACCACCATCCTTCTCTCTTTTCGTTATTGTTCACGCATTGTTCTGCAACAGGTTTTGCGAGATACCTGGAAGGAAGAAAATTGATGTCAACGAAAGAAAAACATGGTGATGTCTCCACCACTAATGCTAGTCCGGCGTTCAAGTGAATTGGGGCATCTGCAACATATTTATACTATTGCCGCGTTATTGATCCTGACGCAGGGCAGGAGGCGAATCTTGCTTGTCTTTGCCCCTGATATCCTTTTCTGAATTTCTATTCCACCCTGATCCATACGCTCATCTCGCCTGGCATGCGATTTGTCCACGCATAGTATGGGATGAATTTTAATTTTTGTTCTTTAAAATTTCTCCCTTTATATTCTTTGTAGAGTGTTTTCTCATCCCAGTCATCCTCCGATAAGCGCAGTCCATCTGTGGTAAGTGTGACAACTCCTTCTAACAAGTCTTTTTCATACTTCACATCAAATATTGGCTGTTTTTTGATATAGATTTCCTGAAGCTGATCTCCATTATCTTCCTCCTCAAGACAGTAAACTACCGGCCCGCGCATCACTGCAACTTTTCCTATATCCTCTCGAACTCTTGGGTTTGCTGCGATAAGTTTCACTGGCATTTCCATGTTTATGCAAATCTCATCACCGTTACTCCATTCCCTTTTTATATATACATATCCATTTTCTACCGGATATGTATCCATTTTCCCATTTACACTCAGGCTCCAGGTACTGCACCAGCCCGGGACACGAACTGCATAAGTAAATCTGCTTTTTTTCTGATTCGCCACCGATATTTTCACATTTCCATCCCATGGGTAATCTGTCTTAACATGAAATGCATTTTCATTTCCACCAAGGACTGCTTTTAGATCTCCGCCAATAAAGAGATTCATAAAAATGCTGTCCGCATCCATCTCATATGCATAACCGCCGATGGAAGAAAGGAGGCGTGCGATATTTGGAGGACAGCAGGCACAGCCAAACCATTTTTGTCGTTCGACTTTCACATGTTTCTTGAAGAAATCCTTTTCTGAGGCCTCCGGGACCACTTCCAACGGATTGACATAAAAGAACTTCTTTCCATCGAGTGACATTCCACTGATCACTCCATTGTACAGGCATCGTTCCATTACATCCGTGTAGCGGCTGTCTTTTGTGATCTCAAACATTCTTCTGGCAAAAAATATAAGCCCTATCGCTGCACATGTCTCTGCATAAACCGTATCATTTGGCAGGTCATAATCAAAGGTAAATGCTTCTCCGTACTCTGAGGCTCCGATAGCACCTGTCACATACATCTGTTTTTCTACGATATTATTCCATATTCTCTCACAGGCTGTAAAAAGTTTTTTATCCTCTGTCGCACTTGCCACTTCAGCCATACCTGTATAGAGATAGACTGCGCGCACTGCATGTCCCTCCGCCCTGTCCTGCTCTCTGACAGGCTTTCCGGCCTGATAATACTGATCCTTAAAATAACTGTTTGCCCAATGAAAATAATTTCCGTTCTTTTCTCTTTCCTCCGCAAAATAAAGCGGAGACTGGCCACGCTGATCTATAAAATATTTTGCAAGTTTCAGATGTCTCTCATCCCCAGTGATCCCATACAATCCAACTAATGCCATCTCTGCAACTTCGTGCCCCGGATACCCCTGTTTTTTTCCAGGTTCAATCCCGATATTTTCATACACGCAGTTTACATAACCAACAGCGGTATCAAGAAATTTTCGTTTCCCTGTTGCCTTATAATAAGCAACTGCCGCCTCTACCATATGTCCCAGACAATATAATTCATGATGATCCATCAGATTGGTAAATCTTTTCTCTATTCCATTGAGTATATAATATGTATCCAGATAACCGTCCACCTGCTGTGCTGCCGCAATAATATCAATAGCTCCATCCGCAGTAATTTCCAACTCTCCATCCGGATGCCACATCAAAGAATATGCAACAGCCTCCAGCCACTTATATACATCACTGTCCTGGAAAACCATCCCCTGAAACTTTCCATCCTGCAGACCCGCAGCCACCTTAAAATTCTGCATACAAAAACTGGGATCCGCTCCCTCGATCCTGTCATTCAAAGCTTCCCATTGATACGGGATCACATGACACCTTACCAGTTCCATAAACTCCTTCCAAAAATCGTCCTGAATATCGATATCATCAAGCGGCAGCATATTTACTTTCTTCTCCAACATATCTTCTCTCCTGTCCATCACATATATTTTTTATCGCTTCAATTAGCAACTATTTCCCGCATATTGTCTTATTGTCTTATTGTCTTATGTATATCATAAACATGTTGGGATGCTCATTCAACTTGTTTATAATAAAAACCAACGAATACCACTAAAAGTCTATAATGATCCCCTCTCCCCTTTGAACACCCAGCCAGCCAGTGATCGCCTCCCGGTGGTGCCGGGGTGGAAGTGGACTTGGCATCGGGGGTGAGCTGACCAAAAGCTTAGGGCGGGAATGGAAGCTCAGACTGGATGATGTGTGCTCACCAAAGCACACATCAAGGGCACCTGAAGGGTGTATGCATCAAGCATACGCCCTGAATGTGACCGATTCCAGTCCGAGCTGCCATTCCCACCCTTAGCTTTTTGCAGCGAATCCCCCTGCCAATTCCACTTCCACCCCGACACCACCGGGAGGCGGTCACTGGCTGGCGTCCTACTCACCATCCCAAATATGTAAAGGAGCTGCCCCAGCCATTGCGACTGTCAAGCGGCTCCCTTTTATGTCAATCAATCGACACATCCGTACATCGCCCATATTGCAGTTCAGCCTTACGGCTGAGCCGCAACAAATATGCACTAAACTGTTACTCGCCATTCCCGGGCCTGCTGCCCTGGAAAGAAAATCCTGTTAGTTATATATTTTCGATTGCGGATTTTCCATTACGATGCGTCTATACCTTATCTTATGTCAGATTATTATTTTTGAGCAGGTCCATATTATTTTTTACGATTGCTTTATACCCTATGCCTTCCTTTCAGATATAGCATAGATTTCTATATTACACTTATTATCTCATACCTGCCCACATCACTCCGTCACAGTCTCAATATAAATCATAGGATCCACCGGATTACCATCCTTTGTCATGCCAAAGTATAGATTTGCCCCCTCTTTCACATAATACTTGGTAGGTTCACTGACATATCCGAGGATCGTTCCGGATTCCACTGTCTGGCCCTCTGCCACTGCAAGATCTTTCAACTGTCCGTAAACTGCCTGATATCCATTTCCAAGATCCATGGTGAGCGTTACTCCTGTCTCTTCATTTTCCGAAATCGAAACAATCTGTCCATTTGCCGTCGCCTGGATCGGTTCTCCTGCCGATGAGCCAAGGATCAGCGCTGAATTATACTTATACTGATCAAGAGTCGTAAAATAAGTGGTGGCATCCATACTGTAATCGATGAGCACTTCGCCGCTTACTGGCCAAAGCATCACACTATCCTCAGTAAAATTAAGAGTTGGAACTACTGCTGCATCCGTCTGGGCTGTCGCCTCTCCGGTACCTTCGGGTGCATCCGATGGAGTGACAGATGGATCTGTCTGGGCTTCTGCCTGAGTTCCATTTTGGCTTCCTGCCTGAGTTCCTGTGCCAGATTCTGACGAAGCTGCACCGCCTGTTGCACTTCCTGTGTTCTCTTTCACTGCATCACCGTCTTGGGCGGATGTCCCACCTTCTGAAGATGCACCATCTGCTCCCGGTGTACTTTCATTGGCTGCGATTTCCTGTGTATTCTCTGCCTGTGCGTCATCCACGGATGCATCTGCTGTCTCCGGTTCATCACTTCCGCCGCTTCTCATGGCATCCTCCTGCCCCTTGGACAGGCCTGACTGAGATGTTCCTGCCGCCAGCTGCTGTTCCTCTGTCTGTTCTTTTGCCTGTTCCTCTCCCTGTTTTTTCAAACTACTCTCCGAGCTGTACATGGTAACGCCCGCCGCCACTACGGCCAACAAAAGAACACCAGAGAGTGCAATTCGTAATGTTTTGTCTTTTTTCATCATATCTTTTCACCTCTACAAATCAAATTGTCACAAAAATGTGTCACTTATAGGGTTGCCAGATTGATAAAATCTATACACATCATTTTATTAAGCCATTCCGTTTTTTTTCAGTACGACATTCGGAAAATATGTAAATAATATCTGCCGGTAGCTCTCCCCCTGTTTTGCCAATTCATTTCCTCCATATTGGGAAAGTCCCAGCCCATGCCCCCTCCCTTTGCATAAAAATCGTATCTTTCCATCCAGATTTTGCATTGTAAAATTACTGGAAGAAAGTTCAAGATTCTGCCGGAATCCCTCTCCCGGCACGGTAAGACTCCCGACCTGGATCTCCAGAACATATTCCTGACTGTCTCTTTTTGTGATTTTGATCTGCTCCAACAGATTCCCTTCCCCCAGATCCGCCTTTGGATATACCTCTTTGATTCTTTTTCTTAAATCCTCCTCACTAAAATAATGTCCATGAAGATAGTCCTCTGAGTTCATATCCTGGCTGCTTGCCACACTGTTCAGATATGTCATCCCGCTTTCCGGCAGCACTTCCTTTCCATCCCTCGTGTATCCACTGCTCACCCGGTGAAATATTCCCTGGCAGATTTCCCCTTGATAGATCATAATTTCCCCTTCTGTCGCCTCCACCGCTCTCTCTATCTTTTTGCTCACTTTCTGATAAGCCGGCTTTTTTGCTTCCTCCACAAATTCTTTCAGTTCCTCCTTTAAAACCGGCAAATGATATTTACCATTATTGAATTTGCTGCTGTCCATCGAATAATATGACTTTTCTGTGCAGCAAAACAGGCTGCTCCTCGCCAGAACAGCCTGTACCTTCAGCATCTCCTCCTCGTAATCCCAGGGAATTTCCCTGCTTAAGATCATAGGGAGATACTCTTCCATATCCATTTGTTTTTCTATTGCGATTGCTTCTTTTCCCGATAACAGTGCCGTAAGGCCCAGTGGCAAAAGCAGCATTCCTGCTCCCGCCAAAAGAATATATCTTATATATTGTTTCATGGCCGCACCCGGAAATTTTATTATTCTATTCTATGAAACATCATAGCCTTTCATGTATTTCCACCAGAATTTTTTACGTTTCGTCATTTTTCCAAAAAGGTAATTGGAAATCCTCTTATAAAATGATACGCATTGATTCCTCTGCTCATCCGGGAGCTGGTCCGGACCGTATGCTGCCTGCTGGACCGTTTTCAGGAAATCTTCAAATTCATTTTCTTCGAGACATTCCAGTTTTGCCTGCATCCTGCGGGCATATTCTATATCCTTCGCTTCGTCTTCTCCTATCTCAGCGTCCTTTAGGAGCTGATACAGATCATAGGAAACTTCGCAGACACCTTTATTAACATCTTTCTGTAAAAACCTTTTCTTTCGTTCTCCCTGTATCCGTTTTCGGTTCAGCCACATACCGCTGATAATGACCGCTGCCAATCCACCTGTAACCAGGATGATCCACAGGATTGCTGCTATTGCTTTCCCGAGTCCACCGCCTGCTGTCCCATTCTCCGACTCTGTATCTATGGTTCCCTCATCGCCTTCTCCGTCCGGACTTACAGGCTGCGGTTCTCCTTCCTCACTGACCTGAGGCTCTGGAGTCACCTCTGTTTCCCCTGTACCATCCGGATTCTGTTCTCCAGAAGCATCCGGCGAAGCCTCCGATGTAGGTTCCGATCCAGGGATACTCTGATTGATCCCTGACTGTATCCCTGGTGTCACCTCAAGTGGTATCCAGCCCTTTCCGCTTCTATAGATCTCCACCCATGCATGAGCCTGACGGTCTTTGACTTCCGCCGTATAACCGCCCTCACTTTGAACAAATGAATCTCTCGTTGCCACATATCCTGTCACATACCTAGCCGGTACACCGAGAAGCCTGAACATCAAAGTCGCTGTGGTCGCATAATGAATACAATATCCTTTCTTTTGATCGAAGAAGAAATATTCTGCAAAATCAGTTCCCTCCGGCACCGGCTCAAGATCCATACTATAGCTTCTCCCAGACTGAACTTCCGCAACTACAAAATCCACGACTTCCTGTACAGATTCCAGATTTTGCTCGTCACAGTATGCTTTCAGCCGGTCCAGTCCATTGATCGGAACCTTCAGATACTGATCTGCTACATACTGTTGATACCTTGATTCGATATCAGACTCTGAACCAGACGCAGCTCCGTCACCCAGCCACTGCCTCCATCCAGCATAGCCTGTATACTCAAGACGATCCTCCACACTGGTATAACAGCTGTCCCCCATCAGATTATTATCATCCGGTGTCTCGAATCCATATGGCACATATCCATACTCTCCACCAGGATTTACCCTCTCGATTTCTACTGTCTCTGGCTGTGCATCTGTCTGGCTACTGATATACCGATATAAGATATTCTGCACCTGATAGTCCGCATCACCTTCCGTAAAAGCCTCATCAAATTTTGTCTCGCCTATACGATGCCAATAACTTCCCTCATAGGTATCTCCTACAAATCCCCGAAGATACAATGCCTCTTCCGGTATCTCTGGAAGAGTGACTCTCAGTTCAACTTCCTCCGTCTGGTCTACCTCATAATTGTTCAAGCTTCCGTCCGCTGTCGGTGTATGATCACCAAAGAATCCATTTTGACTCTGCATCGCTGTTGCAACCTGATGACTTACTTTCTGTATCTGTTGATAGAGCTGCTCATTCCATTTTTCCGCAGCCTCAAACAGCATCGGTCCCAAAACCAGTGCTGATAAAAGTGACAGCACGATGATCATACTGCCTGCCCACAGCCCCAGCCTGTACATGATACGCTGACTTTTTGCTCCTCTTTTATTTCCCATGGATAGAAGTGCAAATGCTCCTCCCATAACAAGATAAAGCCCTATCTGCCTGAATCTGCATCCGCACAGCATACCTAGTGAGAAGATAAATACCTCTGCCAGCGTAAGCATCGCCGTTCGGCCTTTTTTTATCGTAAGATTACCCAGCACATAGATCAAAACTGCGAATAAAGCCGCAAGAAAAAGTCCTCCGTCTGCGTCCTCTATGATCAGCCTCCTCTGTGCAAGATTTATCTGATAATAGTTGTTCAGCTGAGTCCTTATCTTATTCTCAACTGCATAGAATCCGCTGATAAAATCTTGCCGGTAAAGCAAACTGACCACTGCCAGGATAATATTCCATCCATACAATCCATACTTCCAATAACCAGTTCCCATACAGGATATACCAAGGACCAGACAGTTGATAAATATGACGCATACCATTCCGGGTATTCCTATGTCCAACCCAAATGATTCTCTTACTATCAGAAATGTACCGACCATGCACACAAAAAAATAGACAGTTCGAAGAATCATCATGCTATTTTGACTGCCTTTTTTCGCAGTGCTTTGCAGTTTTGTATTCGGGGAAATTGAGATCCCCGATGAAGGCCAGTCTTTTACTTCATTTTCTCCAGTTTTCATTTTTTTGCCCTTATTGTATATACATAACCAGATTATAAATGTTATATATATTCCACTCTATATTATCAATTCACCATTTTCCAAAGTTTCTCTGGCATTTCCGGAAAGTCCCATGAGAAGCGTATCATCTCTCCACAGTTCTTTTCTGAGATTCAGCAGAAGCTGTGTCTGCCAGCTCTCTCCTCTATACTTTTCACGATAAAGCTCGTCCATCATCACCGGATCCGCATATGGTCCTGCCTGCAAAAAACTCTCGATCACAAGATACAAATCGTCACTTTCTTTTACCGATACTCTGACAAGGTCCTGCTTCACACGATCAAACCATACAATATAATGCTCGCATCCTGCTTCCAAAAGTCCATGAGAGATAGCCAGCCCTGATTCGATAAACTCATCCAGATAACCATATCCCGCATCCGGATCATACTCCATATCCAGGAAAAAAACGACTGCACTTCCGATCGGAAGACTGTATTCTTTTACCATAAGATCATTGGTACGTGCACTCAATTTCCAGTGAATGCTCTGTATCCTGTCACCGCCGCGGTATTCTCTGATCTGAAATATCTCTGCGTGATCATCCCCTGATTTTTTCTTATCATATTCCTCACTCTCGATCAGGAATGCACTGGTATTTTCATCAATCAGCACATTTGCTGTGTAAATCTGCGGCATGATCGCCAGAGTCTCCAACCCTTTGACCTTAATCTTTTTTTCAAACATACCAAAAAGATCAGATGCCTTCACCTCTTCCAGTTCCAGAAGGAGCATACCGCACTGGCTGCTGTCGATCACAGTCGTAAGTCTTGTCTTTCCCCGGCCCTCTGCCATACCACGAACTACGGCCGTCTTACTTTCTTTATAAAATCTGTTTTTTATCTTTAATTTTGCCTGCAGCCTTGATATCGGTATCCCGCTTTTATTTTCTATTTCTATCCCTACTGTGACAGGCTGACCCTTCTCTGCTACTCCTATCGGAAGGCTGACAGATATCCTGCTCTTCCTCACAGTAATAAATAAAAGCAGCGCTGAGCCCAACGGAAGTAAGAGTTCAAGCATTCCCAGCCCCATAAGTGCAGGACTGTAGTACAGGATCCCCAGATATATCGTTGCAAGCCAGATCAGCAGATATGATATTTTCTTCATGGATCTCTTCCTTTACTTTTTCACTACAGATGGCTTTTGTACTCCTTCAAGGATATCTTTAAGCACATTTTCCGCTGTCACATGGTTTACTCTTGCTTTCGCATTCATTCTTATCCTGTGTGCTGCCACATCCAAAAATACATCCTCCACATCCTCAGGAAGGACGTATTTTCTTCCTCTGAGATATGCCAGAGCCTGCACCATCTTCGCTAAAGCTATCGTTCCCCTTGGGCTGATACCCAGCTCGATCAGGGAATGTTCTCTTGTGGCACTGACCAGTTTTCCAATATATCGATAAACCGCATCATGGATAAATACTTCACTCACCTGCTTTTGCATCGCCATAAGCTGCGCCGCATCCATCACCGGAGTTACCATCTCCAGCGGATCCGTGCTGATCTTACCTTTTACGATCTCAAGTTCATATTCAATATCCGGATACCCCATACTCATACATATCATAAAACGGTCAAGCTGAGATTCCGGAAGCATGGAAGTACCCGCACTTCCCACCGGATTCTGGGTTGCAATAACTACAAATGGTTTCGGAAGTTCTCTTGTTACCTGATCTACCGTAACACGGCCTTCTTCCATAACTTCCAGAAGAGCCGCCTGTGTCTTTGGTGAAGTCCTGTTGATCTCATCCGCCAGAAGGATGTTGCACATAACCGCTCCCGGCTGATATACAAACTGATTGATGTCTTTTTGATACAATGAAAATCCTGTCACATCAGCAGGAAGTACATCTGGTGTAAACTGTATTCGGTTCTGCTCCAGATTCAGTGCTCTTGAAAATGCCAGCGCCATCGTTGTCTTACCAACTCCGGGAATATCTTCTATCAATATATGTCCTCCAGCCAGGATAGCTGTCATCACCTTTACGATACAGTCGTCTTTGCCGATAACCGCTTTTTTTACCTCCTGAATAGCCTTAAGGACTGGATGTTCTGTCTGTTCCATGATGATTCCTCCCTACAATCTTTATCGGATTCGTATTTTTTATTCTTTATACAGTGTAGCAGTTTTTTTGACATGGGACAACCATGAATCTGTTAAGTTGAAGCGAAAAAGTTTGCTTCCTGTGTTTCTATATGCTAAAAAAATAACGAGAGGGTTTCAGCCCTCTCGCCTTCTATGCATGAAGAATATCTGTATATTCTGATATCTCTCTGTCGATCGTACAAAGATCCTCCACGCTCAGATCATGGATACTCTTATGTCCCGTGATCCGTGCAAATGTTTTCAGCTCTTCCTTTGTACAATTCAAAAAGTTTGCCGTTCTCCTGGCTGCTGCCTCTATCTTAAACCGTTTTCGAAGTTCCGGATCCTGAGTAGCTGCACCGATCGGACATTTGCCTGATCCGCAGATCCTGTACTGCTGACATCCGGCAGCGATGAGTGCCGCGGAAGCTATCGCAACCGCATCCGCTCCCATGGCCAGTGCCTTTGCAAAATCAGATGACACGCGCAGACCGCCTGTGATCACCAAATCGATATCCGCTCCAACCTTATCCAGATATTTTCTTGCACGATAAAGTGCATATATAGTCGGAACACTGGTAGAATCCCTTACAATCTTCGGGCTGGCACCTGTTGCACCTCCCCTTCCATCGATGGTTATAAAATCCGGTTCTGCAAATACACAATACTCCAGATCTTTTTCAATCCTTCCGGCTGCTATCTTTATCCCTATAGGCTTTCCGTCCGCAGAGATACGAAGCTGTTCCACCAGTTCTTTAAGTTCTTCTTTCGTTGTAATATCCGGAAACTTTGATGGACTGATAACATCCTGTCCCAAAGGTTTATTCCTGATCTTTGCAATCTCCGGTGTTACCTTCTCTCCCGGAAGGTGACCGCCCATGCCAGGTTTTGTGCCCTGTCCGATCTTAATCTCTATGGCATCTGCCGATGCAAGATTCTCTGGTGTAACACTATATTTATTTGGCACGTATTCAAATATGTATCTATAGGCCGCTTCTTTTTCCTCCGGAAGGATCCCGCCTTCTCCGCTGCACATGGCTGTTTTTGCCATTGCACTTCCTTTGGATAAAGCTTCCTTCATCTCCTTTGACATCGCCCCAAAAGACATATGAGAGATATATACCGGCTGGCTGAGGACCATCGGGTGTTTTGCATGTTTCCCAATGATCGTTGTCGTATCTACCGGATCATCTTCCATAAGAGGCGGCGGATTCAGCTGTGCTCCCAATATCAGGATATCATCCCAGGAAGGCATCTTCATCTTCGTTCCCATAGCCTCTATGATCGGTTTTCCTGTCAGTGCCATCTCATGAATCTCTGCCATATATCGACAACTTTCATCTTCCCGCACATACTCCTTGGGGTAAGCCAGTGGATTTTCCGTTTTCTTATCCGTCGGCTTATCTCTTTTCTCATCCGCCTCTATTTTTTGAAATTTACTGGGCGACTGACCGCACACCGGGCACTCCACCAGATCTTCGAAGCATTTGTTATCCGATTCTTCAAAGATATATCCACATACACCACATTTGTATTTTGCCATATATTTCCTCCCATCTTAGAGATTTATTTTAAGCTATAACAAAAAGCTTTTGAATTTCTTAAAATAAATCTCTTTTTTCTTGAATTTTGAAAAAGAATGCCATTTGTTTTCTTTTTTCTGATAATTCAAGCATATCACGGGATGATGAAAATATCAACCAAGTTTTTCTTTGAAAAATCAATGAACTCCTGTAACCCTCATCTGCAATTGATTCTCTTTCTTATCTGATGTCACACAGTACAAACCGATTCCGCTTCCCTCAGCAGCTTCACTGGTGATCTCCAGTTCATAAGTTTTTCCATTTTCCACATCTACCGGGCCGTCAACAAAGGTATACAATCCCGAATTCTTCGTGAATCCGTCCGTAACTTCCTCTGCCTCATAAACCACCTCACCTGTTTCCTTATCTGCAAGCTGCACATGGAGATTTTCCGATATGCTCCTCTCTCCCGTACAGACACGTATCTCGATCTCAGATAATTCATTTCCCATCGCCACGATATCCTGGACCGCGGAAGAACTCTCATCCACCTGCACAACATTCTCAAGTTCCAGGTCCTGTCTGCTGTTGTCAAAGAATACCGTATGACCCTGGAGCATTGCTGCCGCACAGATTCCCATCGGCACCACAAAAGCTGCCACACCAAAGAGAAATGCTGAACGGATCTGCCACATAAGTCCCTGCGAAATAATCGTTCCCTTTCTGTTATGATATCTTGGATGACCAAATACCACATAGACAAGAAGCACGACCCACATGGCCGAACACAATATTTCCTCATTATGGAACATATACAGATCCCACATTCTCACGGCAAAGGAAGTCTCCGGCAGGATATATTTTAATATTCCTCCATTTAAAACAGTTTCATCCACAAGGCTCTGACTGGTAAAGATATACAGCGCCAACATAAATATATTTGTTACCATCAAAAGCATATTTCCATTTTCATTGATAAAGATATTCAATACTAAAAATGGAACCAGTATCAGCAGCCACTGCGGATTCCATGAAGAAAATCCAAAGATGGAAAAGCTGATCGCCGTAGTCAGGAAGGTTGCCCATGAAAACAGATCTTCTGCATCACGAGTTTTTCTCTGATATGCCCAGACCAGTACGAAGGCTGCCACTGCTGCCACCAGATTGATCCCGCTGAAAAATCCCAGGGTAAATGGTTTCTGCACGAACTTCAGCACTCCAAATCCCAGTACATTTCTCCTGAAATAAATCGACCCCAGATTCGGAAGGACTTCCACCAATACCGGGATCACCATCAATGCCGCATACTTCAGCATGTTTCGGATCTTTTTCTCCTTCAGGACCAACAGAACCAGAAAATAAAGTACCGCATGATACTTGAATGTTGTCGCAAGACCAAACATCAAAGCAAATTTCCACATTCCGCCCTTCATATAAAAGTACAGTCCAAGGATCATGAAAAATACTGTAAAAATATCATACTGGCTAAAGATAAACTGGCTGTACACCGCAATTGGGAATACCAAAAAAGCAAACTTGCAAAGTCTGGCCTTCTTCTCACCAAATCCGACCAGCACACCAATTTTATAGATAATATGAGCAGTAGCAAAATAAAGCAAAACCGGAAGCAACTTGTACCACATCATATTGATAAAACTGTTGGTAAGTATGGCCTCCGGAAGGTGTCCTGTCAGATACAACGGAAGATTCCAGATGGCATATGCAAGAAAGGTACTTGGCAAATAGTTTGCATAATACCCGCCCGACTGCTCAAAACTTGCCTTATAAAAATCGGTAAAATGTTCATACATAAGAAATGACCGGTTTCCCGTCAAACGGATATCTCCCTGCAGACAGGTGATAAAGAGAACAAACAATATCAATCCCGAGATGATCCAGTCAAGTTTGCACAATTCGTCATTATTCCATATTTTCATGCCTTGCCAGGTGTTTTTCATTCTTCCTGCCCATCTGGCTACAGGATTCGATGTGGATTTTCTCTGTTGTATTAACTTTTTTGAATTATTCATCTGATACTTTTCCTCTTTCTTCTATCTTGTCTCATGATTCACTTTCTGACGCAGAAATTTCTGTTCCTGCTTTTGGTGCTTCATTTGCAGCTTTCTCATCTTCCGCTCTCGATTTCTTCTCGTCAAAGTTCAGTCTTTCTTCTACCACGACCAGCGGACGATCCAGTACACGGGTATTGATACTCAGTACATACTCTCCCAGAAGCCCGATGAAAAACAACTGCATGGCTCCCAGAAAGAATACTCCTATCAGCATCGGTGCGATACCGGCGGAAAAACGATCCCAGTATATCAGCTTTAATATAAAGTAAACGATACCTGCCACAAAACTTGCCCCGCCAACGAGAAATCCCATAAAGGTTGCCAGTCTCAAAACCACCTTCGAATAAGATGTGATTCCGATCATAGCGATATCATAAAGGCTGTAAAAATTATTCTTACTTTTCCCGGCCTTTCTTTTTTGCTGTTCATATGGTATCGCCATGTAATCATATCCCAGCTCTGCAATGATACCTCTAAGATATGGCATCGGGTCATGCAGGTCACGTACCACATCAACAAAATCCTTATCGTAAAGACCAAATCCTGTAAAATGTTCTATGTGATCAATATCTGTTATCTTTCTGATTATCTTATAGTAACAGGTTCTGACCCAGTACATGAGTTTATTTTCCTTACTGGATTTTTTAACTCCGATGACGATCTTCCAGCCCTGCTCCCACTGCCGTACAAACTTCACGATCATATCCAGCGGATCCTGAAAATCTGCACACATGCGGATCACGCAGTCACCCATCGCCTGCTTCAATCCATAAACAGGTGAGCGGATCTGTCCGAAGTTTCTTGCATTAAATATTGCTTTTATTTTCTCATTGTCACCACAAAGCTGGCGAAGGAAAAGACGGGTATTGTCTTTGGAATGGTTGTCGATAAATATGATCTCATAATCATACTCGGACAATTCATTTTCCATGATATCCACGATTGCCTTTGCCAGAGGCTTTACATTTGCCTCCTCATTGTAAGTAGGTATTACCACTGATATTTTCTTTTTCATTTTTTCTCTCCACTCATTAATATGGAATGTCCATATTTTCATCCATCTCTTCCCTCGACAGGAAAGGATACATATCTTCCAGCGATGCTGACACCATCGTTCCATCCGGAAGTTGCCGGGATGCCAGCTTTGGCTCGGTCTTTTGCTGTTTTGTCACATATACCTGACACATGGAAGGTGTCTTTTGTGCCAGAGCATGTTCGATATCCTCCCTCAGGTTTTCACTGCCCGTGATACTGCTGTATGCAAATCCATAGGCAGGAGCAAGCTTTTCCAGATCCGGAAAACTCAGATCCCCGCTTTCTTCTCCCACACCCACCAGATGTCCGCCAAAGTAACTATTCTGGGTCTGGCGGATCGAATGATATCCCTCATTATTGACTACAAATATATGTATCGGGAGCTGATGATGCCATATGGTCTGAAGCTCCTGTATATTCATCTGAAGACTTCCCTCACCGGTAACGCAGATAACTTCCTTTCGTCCAGATGCTTCACATACTCCGATAGCTGCCGGGATCCCGTATCCCATGGATGCCGTCACCGGATTCGTATAGAATCTCTGACCATTTTTTATGATAGCCGTCTGGCTTCCCGCCACCCGGGAGGTTCCCACGCTGACCACTATCTGTGCTTCCTCAGGAAGGACCTTAAACAACTGCTCATAGAAGGCATAAATGTTTGTCCGCCCCGGTTCTGCGTCCAGATACTGGCACTTATCCACAACCGGATACTTTTCTTTCCAGGTTATACACTTTTTGACCCAGTTATCCGCATCCTGTGTGCCCGAAAACCATGGATTCTTCGTTGTACAGCCCTGTTTTATCAACTCGATCATCAATTGATCGATAAGTTCTCCCGCATCTGCCACCACTGGAAGGCTGACATGAAGACTTTCCTTTTTCAGTTCTTCCCCATCGATATCATTGAGTATGGTGTATGCAGCTCTCGCCCATTTTTCATAGGCAAATCCTGTCTGCAAAAAACTCTGGCGGCTTCCGATAGAAAGTAGTACATCACTGTTTTGCACGGCAAAATTTCCAGCCCGGTCTCCGGTTCCGCCATTTCTCCCTACATAGAGGGGATGAGCGGATTCCATCAGATCTACACTGCTCATTCCCGTCACCACAGGGATTCCCAGAAGTTTTACCAGCTTCTGGAATCTGTCATACGCACCGGCAAGACGGATTCCATGTCCTGCAAAAAGAACCGGCCGCTTGGCTGACTTGATCTTATCCAATATCCGGCTGATCACTTCCTCCGACACTTTTTTGGGAACTTCCTCAGCATTTTCCCCGCAGTCATATGCCTTAAGTTCATCCGTATCAACGATGGCGCTCTGTATATTCAGCGGTATATCCAGCCAGCATGGACCCGGACGCCCGTGAGCTGCCAGATAGATCGCTTTTTCCAGATGATATCTCACCATTTTAGGATCTGTGATCATCACTGCGTATTTTGTCATTGGTTCCACTGATTTTACGATATCATATTCCTGTACACCCATGGTCCTGATATTCAGCCCACTGCTTCTGACCGTGGTGTCATATCTTACCTGACCCGAGAGCACCAGCATAGGGATGGAATCCATCCATGCACAAAGTGCGCCGGTGATGGCATTTGTCGCACCCGGTCCCGAAGTCACACAGACCGCCGCCATCTTATTATCCACCCTGGCATAGGCCTCTGCAGCCATTGCTGCGGCCTGCTCATGGTGGTGGTACATACAGGAGAGCTCCGGGTGATGTCCCAGAGAATCATTCAGATGCATGGCACCGCCGCCTGTTACGGTAAACACCTGAGAAATCCCTGATTCCGCCATCCGGCCTGCGATATAATCCGATATTTTTATTTTCATCTTTTAAGCAGCTCCTCACACTTGTTTTCACATACCATGAACTTGCCTGATGCCTGGATCGGCAGTTCGTCTACGTATGTCACATCAATCTGTGCTTCCTCGCCAAGATACTTGCGATATGCCGCCAGCACCTCATCTATGTTCAGCTTTTCTTTATCCGCATTCAGCAAAAGTTCATATCTCTTCTTCTCCCACTGGATACATCTGGCCTGATAGATCACACCTTCAAAATTCAGCAAAATATTCATAAACACATGGATAGAAAGCGGCTCTCCCTGACAGTTATACATCATCGATCCCCGTCTTCCGTATATCTCCACAAACTTTCCATGGACTCTTCCCTTTCCGTCCCGGTAGATCCTGATCTTTCCCGTATCCCCGGTATCATACCGTACCAATGGAAATGTCCTGTTATAATAATCTGTTACAACGATTCTTCCAAGCTCACCCTCCCCGGCAGGCTCATCCGAATCCAGCTTCAATGTCTCCACATAAAAATTATACAGATCCATCGTATATTCCGGATCTTCGTCCAACTGAATCGCAATAAATCCATTTTCATTATTTCCATAGGAGCGGACCGGTGAAAATCCAAACAATTCCTTTACCAGGTCATAGGTTGCCTGAGGCAAAGCCTCGCCCATGGTAAATACCATCTCCACATCCCATTTATCCATACTGCGTCCCGTTTTCTTCAGATACTTTGTGAGCGCAGTAAGTGCACTGGAATAGCACACAAGAACCTGTATCTTTTTCTTTTCTATCTCACAGCAGATGCCCTCGACAGCCTCATCTCCCATGTTTGATATATCGATCATGATCAGATTATTCTTAAAGGATCTCCATTTGCTTATGGTATTTTTCCCTTTGATCCATGCACGGAACTCTCCCCTTTTCATTCCCATACGGAATCCATTCAGTTCCATACAGGAGATAAAGTTCATGTTCACCCGGTTCATCTTATCCCCGTCACAAAGCACGGTAAATGGTGTCCCTGTGGATCCGCTGGTGCTCAGCCGGTACATTTTACCCTGCTGCTCACTCTCGTCTGACAGAATCTGATCATAATGCTCTATATAATCGCCCTTAGTAAATACCGGGAAATCAGATAGTTCTTTCCATTCCGGATGATCTTTATAATAAGCGGAATGTGCCTTCACGTAATCAAGGATCGCATGCGTCCTGCGTTCTATATATTCCTCCGTCACACCTTCAACGATTTCTCTTTTATTTACCATTTTCAGCTTCTTAAGCTTTCCGCCTTTCACTGCGTCCAGCGCATCAAATGTCACTCTTCTAATTACTTCACCTGCCTGCATCGATTTCACCCTTCCTTCCCTTTGCTTTTATCACTCCAAGTCCGACCACCATAGCCACCCTGAGTCCATTGGCCCCAAGAAATGCCCATGCAAATCCAGTCATTCCATATAACTTTGTACCTATCACAGCGGCTGTGGTCAGGATCACAAAATGTACCACCTGAAGCCATAACTGCCATTTTTCATTTGTAAATGTCAAAACAAGTATAAATAAAAATGCAGAATACAATCCAAGCACCTGTGCCAGATTCGCTATCGTCATGATCCCTCTCACCGTTTCAAAAAGATCACGGTAAAACAACCATACAAAAAGTGGAGTCCCGATCTGGGCACATAGAAAAAATATCAGGCTTACGCCTCCACCCGCCAGTGCCATCTTCAAAAACTGTGTTCTGTTCAGAAGTTCCTTTCTCTTTGTGAGATAGGAAATCACGATGGTATTGATAGGTGCTACGATAAGGACCAGTGTTTTTCCCACCAGAGATACCACATAATACTGCGTCACCTCCACATTTCCCATCAGCTCCTTCAGGACAAGACGGTCGATGTTCAAAGTTGTATTCGTCACCAGGTAGGACATTGTGAGGAAAAATCCTCTCGTCAGTGCCACCTGAAAGCTCTGGCTTCTTGTGAAGAATCCGCGGAACACACTTCCTGTACAACCCACATAGATAAGTGCTGCCGCCTCTCCGATAAGAAATACCAGGACCCATCTGCCGGTGAGCCGGTACATCCCGTATCCCGCCAGATATCCTGCTGCTATCAGCGCATAATATATAAAATATCTCTTATAATTCAGGTTCAGCCTGTACTCTACATCGCCGTAATAACGAAATATGGTAACCATCAAAAGTGCCCATACTCCCACGCCCATCCATATGCCATCCAGGCTTCCTCTCGACATCCAAAGAGCCACAAAACTTCCTATCGCACCAAATCCCAGTAAGATCCAGTCATAGTCTCCATTAGTTACCGGATGATCCCTCCGGACCACCAGACGGCTTGTATTGAGTGCCTGTCCGATGGAAGGACAAAGGATGGCCACCAACCCCATAATATATAAAAGTCCGCCGAGTTTTCCTGCTCCCAGTTCTTTATTCAGAAGGGGATAAATGATGAGCTGCAGCACGCCATTCATGACCAGCATCCCACCCATGGTGTACATGGTGTTTGCGGCTATCGTTTTTGTCTGCTTTTTATTGTCCACGCTCTTTCCCCTTTCCCGATCCTATCATCCACAAAATCCTGTGTGGTCGCTGTATTTCTCACATCTGTTTTCAATATATTTTCGTTTTCCGGACGCAAGGACCGGTATCTCATCCACGATCTCAACAGTGATCTGGGCATCCTCCCCCAGATACGGCAAAATTCTTCCAACGATTTCTTTCTTATCCATTTTATCCGGATCTCCATTCAGCCAGATGGTATATCTTGTCACATCCTCCTGGATAAACCGATACTGCTTCACACCCTCGATATCCCACAGATTATTCGTGATAATATAAGGGGTCACAGCCTTTCCTTTGCAGTCATAAATCAGATCGCTCCGTCTTCCATACAGCTGTGTCAGATATAACTGATATCTTCCGTCTTTCTCTCTTCTCTGAGCGACCGCCGTGTCTCCATTATCATAACGCAGGATAGGAAATGCGTAATTATATAAGTCTGTGATAACGATTCTTCCCAGCTCGCCCTCCTCGGCAGGCTCGTCCGAATCCATTTTCAATATCTCATAATAGTAACTTTCCGTATCTATATGGTATCCATTGTCTTCCTTATTCTGCAATCCCATGATACCATTTTCTTCATTCGAATACCAGGAACGCACCTGACAGCCAAACTGTTCTTCCAGTTTTCTCCGAACCGGTTCCGGCATAGTCTCAGAGATTGGTATGATCGCACGCACTGCAAATTCCACACTGCCCTTTGGGAATTTTTTATTCTGGCATTTTTCCAGATACCGGCTCAGCTCGCCAAGGGCTGACGAATATCCCACAAGACATTTTACCTTTTTCTTTTTTATGGTCAAAAGCATCTCTTCCAGAGCTTCCTCATCCATCCGGGAACTGTCCATCATGATCAGATTCTCCTGCATGAGACGAAACTTGCTCTTTTTGACATTATTCACCCACACTCTTATAAAGGCTTCTTTCATTCCGATATAGTAACCTGCCGGGGTGCCAAGAAAGATTCCACCTGCAGTATTATGGTTGATCTTATCCTTGTTCTGGATCATCCGAAGGGGCGTTCCTGTGGAACCGCTGGTACACATCTCACGATTATCCGGGGCATCCCTGTGCATGGATGACAGAAACTCATCGTAATGATTCCGGAAAGTTTCTTTATTCACCACCGGAAGATCTGTAAGTGCTGTATCCGCCGGATAATCTTTATAGAAGTTGGTCGTATCAACCGCATGGCGGATCAAGGCCTGGATCTTCTTTTCTGTCTCCTGCATCGAAGATCCATACTTCCATCCATTTCTTATCTGATCATAATACTTTCTTACCGGTTTCCCGTGAACTGCATCCAAGATCCAGAATCCTGCCCAACGAAGTTTTTCATCCCATATCATGTGCGTGTCTCCTCTATATATTCTTTCAAACTGATTATGCGAGTGCTTCCCTGATCGCACCGGCCATAGCATCCAGCATCTCATCTGTCATTCCCGGATATACCCCGATCCAGAAAGTATCACTCAGGATCCTGTCTGTATTCTGAAGGCTTGATGCTATCCTATATCCTGTTCCACGTTCTCTCATCTGATCAAAACATGGATGTTTGGTCAGATTGCCCGCAAAGAGCATACGTGTCTGAACTCCCTGCGCTTCTACTTTCTGCACCAGTTGATTTCTGTCCACACCCTCACGGCATGTGATCAGGAATCCAAACCAGCTTGGGGCAGAATTCTCGCATGCTTCCGGAAGGATCAGTTTATCCTCTGTTCCCTTCAGTGCATTTTTCAGATATTCAAAGTTATGGATTCTTCTTTCTACAAACTTTGGAAATTTCCTGATCTGAGCACATCCAACTGCTGCCTGCATATCTGTCGCTTTCAGATTATATCCAAAATGTGAATATACATATTTGTGGTCATATCCCACCGGAAGTTCTCCATACTGGCGGTCAAAACGATGTCCGCACAGATTGTCCTGTCCCGGTGCACATACACAGTCACGACCCCAGTCACGCATGGACTGAACGATCTTGTGAAGAAGCGGATTGGCGGTATAAACTGCTCCGCCCTCACCCATAGTCATATGATGCGGCGGATAAAAGCTTGAAGTACCGATATCTCCGATAGTTCCGGTCAGCTTCTCTTCTCCATCGATCATATATCTTGAACCCAACGCATCGCAGTTATCCTCGATCAGCCACAGGTTATGTTTCTTACAAAAATCTCTTACGGCCTTCAGGTCAAATGGATTGCCCAGGGTATGAGCCAGCATGACTGCCTTGGTTTTTTCCGACACTGCACTCTCAAGGAGTTTGGGATCGATATTATACTGCGGGATCGTCACATCAACAAATACCGGCACAGCTCCATACTGTATCATCGGCGCTACTGTCGTTGGAAATCCTGCTGCCACCGTGATCACCTCATCCTGCGGAAGTATCTGACGATCACCAAGAAGCGGTGAAGTCAATGCCATAAATGCAAGAAGATTAGCAGAAGAACCAGAATTTACCAAAGAACAATATTTTATCCCCAGATAAGCTGCAAATTCTTTCTCGAATTCTTTTGTATATCGTCCGGCTGTCAGCCAGAACTCCAGTGAACTGTCCACCAGATTTACCATTTCCTCTGAATCGTATACCCTTGACGCATAAGGGATCCGATCTCCCTTTTCATAAGGTTTCTTCTGGTTATGATATTTCTCACAATAAGCCTTTGTCATCTCCAGGATCTCGTCTCTGGCCTGTTTTTCTGTCATCTGTTCAAACATAATTGATTTCTCCTTATTATCATTATAGACTCTCGGAATCTCTAAGCCTCTGTTTATCTGGCTTCTGAGATTCCATTTTTATTTTTTCTCCACCTTTTTCAAAAAATCACTTGACACGAA
>SAAH01000302.1 GCA_009929525.1 Clostridia bacterium
TGTGATGGTCTAAAAAAACTGGACAGGAATTTTGTAATTTTAAAATTTCTGTCATATGAAAAGATCAAGAAGAACATTTAGCGCAGAATTCAAGGCAAAAGTGGCCATTGAAGCGATCAAAGAAGAGAAAACAGTATCAGAACTGGCACAGATCCATCAAGTGCATCCGAATCTGATCGGGTTATGGAAGAAAGAGTTTCTTTCCAATGCCGGTAAAGTATTTGCGGCAAAAACAGATGAAGTGGAAGAGATCAACAGGCTTAAAAAGGAAAATGATGATCTGGTGCACCAAATCGGTAAACTTACTGTAGACATCAACTGGTTAAAAAAAAAGGTTCTTTGATCCATTTAAAGATTCGACGCGAGATGATCAATAAGAGCGACAAAGCCAAGAGTATCTGTAATCAATGCGAGTTGTTGGGACTTGCCCGAAGTACCCTTTATTATACACCGACAACTACCAATGATCAGGATTTAAAACTCATGGAAGAGCTTGACCGGTTATATCTGGAAGATCCGACCCGTGGTACACGAAGAATGACCAAGGAACTCAAGAAGATGGGGTTTCGGGTTGGAAGGACTCATGTTCGTACGCTGATGCAGATCATGCGATTGAAAACGGTTTACTGCCGACCACGTACCACAGTGATAGACCCTGCAAAATACAAATTTCCATATTTGCTCCGTAATCTTGTTATTACCGGACCTAATCACGTCTGGTGCCTGGATATCACGTATGTTCCGATGCGCAGAGGGTTCATGTATTTATTGGCTATCATGGATATATACAGCCGGTATATTGTAGGCTGGAGTTTATCCAATACGATGGAAGCGGAATGGGTTGTCAGTACTCTGAAGGAAGCCATCAATACACATGGCAAACCTGCTATTATCAATTCTGATCAGGGACGTCAGTTTACTTCTGAGGAATATGTGACTTTTGTAAAAAAGTTAGAAACCGTGAAAATTTCCATGGACGGGAAAGGAAGGGCTTTAGACAATGTGTATATCGAACGGTTCTTCCGTACTATCAAATACGAGAAAATTTACCTGGAACATCCTGATACGGGTCACGAACTTCAGGGCGTTTGTTCACGATTTATTAACTATTACAATGAAAGACGCGATCATTCTTCTATCGGGGATGTCGCGCCAATCGAGCGTTACAGAAATGCGGCATAAAATATTAACAAAAAATTCGAGTTATGAGTCTCCCCCCGGACCCCCCTCGTTTAACAACAACACTTATCTTTGTAATAAATACTGTCCAGCCGCACTAGACCATCTCA
>SAAH01000161.1 GCA_009929525.1 Clostridia bacterium
TTGAAAGCAGGCAAGCGCACAATATACACTTCTTTCGAAGAGAACAATACACTTTGTGCGACTTGCTATGATTAATCCGTGAGTTTCACGGATTCAGGTATAAATGAAAAGAAAGAAGATGTAGAGAAATGGCAATTACAAAATTTTCAAAAGAATATCATGAAAAGATGTTTCCTGGATATGTATCAAAGTTTTTAGAAACAGATCCAGAGTTTATTGAGCGATTCGATAACTTCGCATTTGACGAAGTCATTAATGAGGAAGGATGTGGTCTTCCAGATAAGACAAGATTTATTGCAATTCTTGCTACACTTCTGGGCTGTCAGGGTATTGATGAGTTTCGTGCAATGGTTCCAGCAGCACTCAACTTTGATGTAACACCAGTTGAAATCAAGGAGATTGTATATCAGGCAGTAGCATATCTTGGAATCGGACGTGTATTTCCATTTTTAAAAGCTGTGAATTCCGTTTTTGAAGAAAAAGGAATCAGCCTTCCAGTAGAAGGTCAGGCTAAGACAACCATGGAAACAAGATTAGAAGGTGGTATCCAGGCACAGGTAGATATCTTCGGTGATGGAATGAAAGAGTTCTATAAGTCAGGACCGGAAGAATCAAAACACATCAATAAATGGCTGGCAGATAACTGCTTTGGAGATTTTTATACCAGAACAGGTCTTGATTATGCGCAGCGTGAGATGATCACCTTCTGCTTCCTTGCGGCACAGGGTGGTTGTGAGCCACAGCTGACAAGCCATGCAGCAGCGAATATGAGAATTGGAAACGATAAGCAGTTTTTAATCAGTGTAGTATCACAGTGTCTGCCATTCATCGGTTATCCAAGAAGTCTGAATGCCCTTGGCTGTGTAAATAAAGCATCAGAAAACATGAAAAACGCATAACACGAAAGGAAGATTACAACAATGGATTTAATGAATGAAAAGAAATTTGGATTTGGATGTATGAGAATGCCAGTGTTAGAGGCGGGAGATCCAACATCTTTTGATTATGAGAAGATTAACCTGTTTTTCGATACATTTTTAGAGCAGGGGTTCACCTATTTTGATACAGCATATACTTACCATGGTTATCATGCAGAGGAGGCAGTAAGAAAAGCTCTTGTAGAGAGACATAAGAGAGAAGAGTTTCAGCTGACAACAAAAATGCCACTTCGTGATTTTAAAGACAATGAGGATTTAGAAAGAATCTTCAACGAGCAGCTGGCAAACTGTGGCGTGGATTACTTTGATTTTTATCTTCTTCACAATATGGGACATAATGTATACGAGAAATGCTGTAAATATGATGCGTTCCATTTCGTACAGAAGAAACAGCAGGAAGGAAAAATTAAAGTAGTGGGAATGTCTTTCCATGACACACCAGAGTTGTTAGATGAAATTCTTTCCAAATATGGAGACTGTATCGACTTCGTACAGCTGCAGATCAATTACATAGATTGGGAGCAGCCAAATGTACAGTCCAGAAGATGTCTGGAGATCGCAAATAAGTATGATAAGCCTGTCACCGTCATGGAGCCATGTAAGGGTGGTACGTTAGTAAATGTTCCAGAAGAAGCTGCAAAATTGATGAAAGAATATAATTCGGAAGCTTCTATCGCAAGCTGGGCGCTCCGTTTCGCTGCAAGTCAGAAGGGTGTATTCCGTGTACTTAGCGGAATGAATACCATGGAGCAGGTTATGGATAATACAGCTACATTCAAAGAGTTTAAACCACTTAATGAGGAAGAAAATGCGATCATTGATAAAGTAGTTGAGATTATTAACGCCAATACCGCTGTTGCCTGTACAGCCTGTGAGTATTGTACTCATGGATGTCCGAAAAATATTGCGATTCCACAGTACTTTGCTTTGTATAACAGTGCAATGCGGACAACAGGAAGTTTTTCGAGCCAGGCAGTTTACTATAACAATATTGCACTGGCGGGTCATGGAAAAGCCAGCGACTGCATCAAATGTGGTAAATGCGAACAGGCTTGTCCTCAGCATCTGGAGGTAAGACAATATTTAGATGATGTCAAAGGAAAATTTGAAGCAAACAGTATTATTCCAACCAGGAAATAGTGAGCAGAACGAAAAGAGGCGAATCATTATGAGCAAGAAATTAGCAGCAATAATTTTATCTATGGTATGCGTAACGCAATGCTTGGATGCAGTATCTTCGGCCAGTATCAACACGCAGGATGATGGATATATCGGAAATGCCACGATTCTTGCAAATATGATTGCAGAAAAAACAGGTGGAGATTTATTCCAGATTATTACAGAAGAAAACTATCCAACCGGTTATCGTGATACGACAGATCAGGCCAGTGACGAGCAGGCAGATAATGCAAGACCGGCATTATCCAGTCATGTTGAAAATATGGATCAGTATGATTATGTGTTTTTGGTTTATCCAAACTGGTGGGGCACGATTCCAATGCCACTTTTTACATTTCTGGAAGAGTATGATTTTTCTGGAAAGACAATCGCTCCACTTGCGACCCATGAAGGAAGTGGTCTGGGAAGCAGTGTTGGTGATATAGAAGATTTGGTAGGTGGAGACGTAACAATTGCGGAAGGTTTGGCAGTGCGTGGCGGCTCTGTGTCAGGTGCACAAGGCGACGTGGAAAGCTGGATCGATGGTCTGGAACTTCCAGAGCCAGTCACGAGTGATTCTGTAGAGACAAGCGAGACAGTGGAAACTGGCGTACCAGAAGGAGCAGAAGAGACAATGAAGATAACCATAGGTGATACAGAATACGATGTGATTTTAGACGAAAATATCACAGTAACAGATATTACATCCAGTATGCCACTTGAGTTAGATATGACAAGATATGCAGGACACGAATACTATGCAGAACTTCCGTTTACACCGGAGTTCGCATCAGAGACAACATCAGAAATATTGGCAGGTCATGTGTACTATTGGGACGGCTGGAATGCTTTTGTAATCAACTATATTGACAGTGATATCAGTCCTTATAATGTGGTTCATATTGGCGAGATTGCAGATGCCAGTATTTCTGACTATTTAACAGGAGCAGATGAAACTATTCATATTCAGGTTAGTGAGTAGAAAAGAGGATTTTATTATGGTACATAGAAAAATAGGGAAACAAGAATTGGAAGTATCAGCGATAGGACTTGGATGTATGGGTCTTAGTCAGAGCTATCCACCTTTCCTTCCCAAAGAGGACTCTATCAAATTTCTGCAACAAGCGGTGACCATGGGACAGACTTTCTTTGATACATCAGAACTTTATGGCAGGTATGCCAATGAAGAACTCTTAGGAAATGCATTATGCTCCGTAAGAAAAGATGTTGTAATTGCCACGAAATTCGGCTGGAATATACAGGATGGTAAAGTCCTGGGGCTTGATAGCAGACCAGAGACAATCAGAAAAGCACTGGAAGGTTCATTAAAAAGACTAAAGACCGATTACATTGATCTGTATTATCAGCACAGAGTTGATCCATCGGTGCCGATTGAAGAGGTTGCGGGTGTAATGAAAGAACTTTATGAGGAAGGAAAGATTCTCCATTGGGGACTTTCAGAAGCAGGAGCGGCAACTATTCGAAAAGCCAATGCTGTATTTCCAGTTACAGCGTTGCAAAGCGAATATTCCATGTGGTATCGGAAGCCGGAAGAGGAAATCCTTCCGCTTTTAGAAGAGTTGGGAATCGGTTTTGTACCTTTTAGTCCACTGGGTAAAGGATTTCTTACAGGAAAAATAGGAACCGAAGCTTGTTTTTCAGAAAATGATATTCGACATACCATTCCGAGGTTCAATGAGAAAGAAAACATGGAGACGAATCAGGCGCTGGCAATGGAAATAAATCGCTTTGCAGAGGAAAGAGAATTATCAGCAGCGCAGGTCTCTCTGGCATGGCTACTCCACAAAAAGCCTTGGATCGTACCAATTCCAGGAACAAAATCAGAAAACAGATTACGCGAGAATATGAGTGCAGCTTATGTTATAATGGGTGAAGAAGATTATGAGAAATTAGATGAAATATTGGATATGTATCCTGTGGCCGGAGGAAGGTATGCCGAAAGCATGGAGCGCATGACCGGAAAGTAGGTGGATTCTTTGCTGTTAAAACAGATGGAGTATTTTGTGGCTGTAGTGAATTGCAATAGTTTTACGGAAGCAGCTGAGGAATGTTTTATTTCCCAATCTGCTATTTCTCAACAGATTATGAGTTTGGAAGATGAACTCGGAGCTAAACTTTTGATTCGTGAAAAAAGAAAATTCACTTTAACAGAAGCAGGTGATTATTTTTATCACCAATCACTGATTGTGCTTGAGGAAGTGGAACAAATCAAATTACAGACTTTACGGATTGCAAATGGTGGAAGATCTGAAATCAAAATCGGATATCTGATCACCTGTGGAATCGAAGAACTAACCTCGGCTTTCTCACAGTTCACTGAGCAGCATCCAGATACACAGATACAGGTAGAAAAAGGAAACCATGAAGATTTGTTTCGTATGTTGCAGACAAATCAGATTGATGTTGCAATCAACGATCAGCGAAGAGCATTCTCGGATGAGTATGTGAATTTTGAACTTGCGAAAGCCAATGTTTTTGTAGAAATCAATCGAAAGAACCACTTATCAGCATTAGATACCATTACCCCTGCAGATTTAAAGAAACTGCCATGTATTCTCATTGCTACAAAAGAACAACAGCAAGAAGAAAGAGAGTATTATAAGACGATTTTTGGAATTGGTGAGGAAGTGCTATATGCAGAGAGCTTAGAAGAGGCAAGACTGCTTGTAGCAGGAAATCGTGGTTACTTCCTTGTGGAAAGTGGTACAGCTATCATGACCGGAAATGAATATGTAAAGGATATTCCTTTGTTTAGAAATGGAGAACAGATTGCAAAACAGTACTGTGCATTCTGGAAGAAGGATAATCATAGAGAGCAGCTGAAAAGTTTTGCTGAATTATTGTTGGAGCAGTTTAAATAAAGACAAATCGAATTCAATAAGTCGAATAAAGTATGAAATGCCATATCATGATGAAAATTGTAATGGGTGACAAGAGCCTGGATAATGCGAAAGCAATCGCAGAAACCATGAATAATGCAGGCTTTGATGTGGAGGCAGTAGAGATGGATCTCTCTTCCAGAGATTCTATTAAGAGCCTGATTGCAAAAGCTTTAGGATTTGGTGATATCACAATGCTCGTAAATGGAGCTGGTGTATCCCCTAGCCAGGCTCCAATCGAAGCAATCTTAAAGGTTGACTTATATGGAACCGCTGTATTATTAGAAGAAGTCGGTAAGGTAATTGCAGAAGGTGGTTCTGGTGTAACCATTTCCAGTCAATCAGGATGGAGAATGCCGCAGCTTTCTGCGGAAGAAGATGCACTCTTAGCAACTACACCAACGGAAGAACTCCTTAATCTGGAAATCTTAAAACCAGAGAATATTAAAGATACTCTTCATGCATACCAGATGGCAAAACGCTGCAATGAGAAACGTGTTATGGCACAGTCTGTAGAATGGGGCAAACGTGGAGCACGTCTCAATGATATCGCACCAGGAATTATTGTGACCCCTCTTGCAATTGATGAATTCAACGGACCTCGTGGAGATTTCTATAAAAATATGTTTGCCAAATGCCCAGCAGGACGTCCAGGTACAGCAGATGAAGTAGCGAATGTAGCAGAGCTTCTCATGAGCGATAAAGGTGCTTTCATTACAGGTTCTACATTTCTGATTGATGGTGGAGCAACCTCATCTTATTATTATGGACCATTGAAACCAGAAGCCTAAAAGTAAGTAGTCTAGGAGGCATAGGAAGATGAAAAAACGTATTCTAGGAAAAGATTTGGAAGTTTCAGCAATTGGTCTTGGAACAATGGGATTTACCCATGCATATGGAACTGCTATGGATGAAAAGGAAGCAGAAAAAGCAATTCAAGCTGCAGCCCACATGGGATATACTTTTTTTGATACAGCAGAATGTTATATTGGTGAAAGAGAAGATGGGACAACTGCATACAATGAGGATTTAGTTGGAGCTGCATTGCAGGAAGTCAGGCATGAGATTAAAATTGCTTCCAAGTTTGGTGTACACCACAATCAGGAAGGAAAACTGGTTATGGATTCAAGACCAGAGATTATCCGCAAATCAATTGAGGGAAGTCTAACAAAACTGAAAACCGATTATCTGGATTTATATTATCAGCATAGAATAGATCCGAAAATTCCCGCAGAGGAAGTAGCTGGTGTGATGAGTGAGCTAATGCAGGAAGGGAAAATTCTTCATTGGGGCATATCTGAAACAACGGAAGAATACCTGAGAAAAGCGCATGCGGTATGTCCGGTTACCTGTATCGAAAACAGATATTCAATGATGGCCAGGTGGTATGAGAACATGTTCCCAGTACTGGAAGAGTTAAATATTGGATATGTTGCATTCCAAAATATAAGCCTATAACATCTATTTTCTCCAGGGTATTTTTCTAACTGAAACAGATTGATAGCACCTGGATTAAATTCATCAATCCAGAATAATAATTCTATTATTTCAGAAGCACTCATATTGGTAGACTCATACAGACACCAAGGGTTTACATCAAGGATCTGCACTCGGTTAGCAGGTCCTTTTTTGTACCCGGTAATTGGTCTCGTACTGGGCTGAGAGAGAGAGATTTTTAACCTGATTTTCGGCCTGAAAGAGCTAGCGTAAAATTTTATTCGGATAATGGAAAATAATAAAAAGAGAACACCAACTTTGTGATAAAGTATTTAGCGACGAACTAATACAAACAAAG
>SAAH01000303.1 GCA_009929525.1 Clostridia bacterium
ATGAATAGGATCCGGCTGCTTATGTCCTGAGTGAAGTGCAAGGAGTTAACAATAGACAGAACTGTCTGTCCAGTTACGCTCCAATTCTTCGAGCCTCTTGAGTGCCTTTGGACCAAGCTGTTCCGCCACCTGGATCAGAAGGGTGTTGATAAGCCCGATGGGTATCAGGAGCGAATCTATGTGTGCAATGTGCGCACATGGGGACACTATACACATATCAGCAGCCTTTGCCAGAGGGCTGAAAGGAGAGTCTGTAATAGCCGCTGTAAGGAATTTCCTTTTTTTTGCCAGAGTTATGCATTCGACTGTCTGCCTTGTGTATCTGGGATAGCTGATGCCTATTACTATGCTGTTTTGGGGAGCCGCCACAAGGTGGTTCCCCATTGTATCTGTTGTGGGGAGAAATACATTTGAAAAAAACCAGGATAGGTAATATTCCATGTAGACTGCCAGAGACCTGGTGCTTCTGAGACCGATTATATAGATAGCTTCTGAAGAGCATATTTGGGCAGCAAGATTTTTAATTGATGCATCATCCACAGTTGATAGGGATTCCCGCGCCTGTTCAAGATCGCTGTTGATGATCCTTGCTATCAGGCCACCTGTCTGAGGCTGAAGTTTGTGTGTCTGGAGACGGCCAAGGGTCGAAAGCTGGTCTTTGGCCTCTTCCTGCAGTGACTTGATAAAATCCGGAAAACTTGAAAATCCAAGGTTCGAAGCCATCCTTATTACCGAAGCTTCGCTTGATCCCGCGTTTTTGCCAAGCTGGAGGGCCGTCAGGAAGATCGATTCCAGTTTATTCTTTAACATGTATTCTGCGATCTTTCTCTGCGCAGGCGGCAGACTGCTCAGATTATTCTCAACGTTTCTCCAGCCCATGATCGTTCCTCCTAAAAGTATTGAAGATTATACATTACAGACTGCCACAAATTCAGCCCGGATATAAAACATTTTAACTTTATCACAAATAATGCCGAATTTGCTGCCGCTGATTTCCAATTTAGCAAAAAATATAAAATCTATTAAGAGTTGACAAAAAAAATGATATAAGGTATAAAAAACTGAAGGAAATCCTTCATATGCTGTTATGTTGTCACAGGTGAATACTGTAAGAACTTAAAGCAACTGCAAGCATCGATCTTTTTTTAACAAATCATTTCTTTATTTTGAGTCAAGGCTATTTAAAAAGCATTATGATTTATTTCCTTCAATTTTATGGCGGGAGGTAGAACACAGGATGTTACAGCACGCATTTCCCCGAAGTTTTAAAACAAAT
>SAAH01000304.1 GCA_009929525.1 Clostridia bacterium
GGTTACTGAAGATGGCAGAAAGCTTTTTCCGGAGGATATGGTCCTGCTCAGCCACTGGAATCTGAGAGACGAGATTAAATCAAATTATGCAAATGTTCCGGACAATCTGGAGAAGCAGAGGATGATACTCAGGGTAATGCTTCATATAGTTGAACAGACAATTCCCAAAGATGTGATAAATAGTTCTCGCTATGACTGGAAGCCTTATTCAAACAGTGTTATAATCGATGGGAAGCAGGCTGATGCAGAGCTTGAGGGAGAGAGAAGATATCAGGTTTTATTTAACCAGTTCCGTGCACAGCAGAAGGTTGATAAATATTCTGTTGCATACCCGGATGCAATAAGCAGGGCTTTTGACGGAGCAATGCAGATTAAAGTTGATGATATAGAACAGATGTTTACGGAATATATAAGCTCTCCTAAGGTATCAAAAGTTGCTGATATGATTAGCAAAAGGCTTGGAAGACCGCTGGAACCTTTTGATATTTGGTATGATGGATTTAAATCAAGAAGTTCAATTTCAGAGGAGGCCCTTTCAGCAAAAACCAGAGCACTTTTCCCGGATGCCGAGGCATTTGACAAGGCTATACCTACTATGCTTAAGAGATTCGGATTCCCTGCAGTTAAGGCCGATGAGCTTGGCGGGGCTATTGTTGTTGAGGCAGCCAGAGGCTCGGGACACGCCTGGGGAGCATCATCAAAAGAGGATATGGCAAGACTGAGGACAAGGCTTTCCAAAGGGGGTATGGACTATAAAGGTTTCAATATTGCAGTTCACGAGCTGGGGCATAATGTAGAGCAGACAATAAGCCTTAGGGATGTTGATTACTATATGCTTAATGGTGTCCCAAACACTGCCTTTACAGAGGCTAATGCATTTGTATTCCAGAAAAGGGATTTACAGCTTTTGGGCTACTCAAACACAGATCCCGGGCAGGCCAAGATGACCGAACTTGATATTTTCTGGGGATCGTATGAAATAATGGGAGTTGCACTTGTTGACATAAATGTGTGGAAATGGATGTACGCAAATCCTGATGCAGACGCAAAGATGCTCAAAGACGCTGTAGTAAGAATAGCAAAGGATATTTGGAACAAATACTATAAGCCTGTACTGGGGGGAGAGGATTTGCCGATTCTCGGAATATACTCTCATATGATAAACACCCCACTATATCTGGCAAACTATCCGCTTGGTCATATTATAGAGTATCAGCTGGAAAAATTCTACCAGGGAAAAGAGTGGGCGAAAGAGGTTATGAGAATATACTCT
>SAAH01000305.1 GCA_009929525.1 Clostridia bacterium
GACAAGTCAGAAACACCACGAAATCAAGGTGGATGTGCTGGTTTAGCCCCTATTTTTTTATGTTCTGAGAATAAATCGTGATTATTATATCACAGGAAGAGAGAGGATACCATTAAAGTGCTGTAACAGGCAAAATTTGCTTGGCAGCTCACATTCATCCATGTCTGAGAGCTGCCACTTGTGGCGCTTCTGGTGACTATGAATAAAGTACAGATGATTATCAGGCAGCTGGTGCTGCCACTGACAGTTGCGGCTTTGATGGCAACTTTGTTTCGCACAGTCTATATGGATGGCGAGACATGTAATTACTTATTGGCTTGGATCCTGATTGGGTTCCCTTTTGGCATCGGAAAGATGTGCTTGTGGTTGGTGCCTTCCCGCTATGATCTTGCCGGTACGATTGCCATTGTGTTTTTGAATGTGCTGGTTGGCGGCATCATTGGTGGGTTCGTTCTGATCTGGCAAATACTCAAAGGTCTAGGCTGCATTGTTTCGATTATTCTAAGGAGGAACTGATGGCACAGATTATTGCTATTGCAAACCAAAAAGGTGGCGTGGGAAAAACGACAACTACGCTGAACCTCGCTTATTCCCTACATAACATGGGATTGAAAGTCCTGACCGTGGATTTTGACAGTCAGGCGAATTTGACAACCTGCTTTGGGGTTGAAGCCCCCAATGAGATTGAAACCAATATTGCTGACTTGATGATGCTGATGATGGATGAAAACGAGCTTCCGGAACCGAAGAATTATGTTCTTTCACATGAAGGTGTGGACTTTATCCCCTCCAGTATTTCTCTTTCCGTGATTGACGCTAAGCTCCGATTGGAGATGGGAGCTGAGCAGATGCTGGCAAACATTCTTGAACCACTTAGAGACAGCTACGACTATATTCTTATTGATACTTGCCCTTCTCTTGGTTCACTGACCATCAATGCACTGGCAGCTGCTGACAAAGTGATTATTACAGTTAATCCTCAGCTGCTTGCCATGATGGGCTTGCAGGACTTCATGAAAACGGTGAAGAAAATCAAAAAACGCATCAACACGAAGTTGGAGGTTTCCGGCATTCTGCTTACCATGTGCGACTCTCGCACCAACCTCTGCAAGATTTTGAAAGAACAGGTCTATGATGAGTACAACAAGGTCGTGCCTGTTTTTAAGACCTCTATTCCGGCAACAATCAAGGTTGGAGAGTCTATCTATTATGGTATGAGCATTCAGCAGTATAGTCCGAAAGCTACTGCCGGTATTGCTTATCGGGAATTT
>SAAH01000043.1 GCA_009929525.1 Clostridia bacterium
ACAATACTGTCTTTTCATTTTTTTCAAAAATAGGACAGATTGGTACTTTAGAAGAAGTTATCTCTTTTGAAATTACATTTTGCGGAAACTCAAGTATTGTGTGGGGGACGAATGTGTGGGGGACGAAGAAGTGACCGGCGGGAGGAGTGTGGAACGTGGGCAACGCTTTGCCAAACTATCCGCTAACTGCGACTAAGAGCGCTCGGGAGAGCCCTCGCGTCTAAGTCTTCGTAAGCGGAGGATTTTGTCAAAGCTAAATGCGCCCACAAATTGTTCCTCACTCCTCCCGCCGGTCACTTCTTCGTCTGTTTGTTGGCTGGGACTTGTCGATTAACTCATTATTTTTCTAATGTCGTAATGTCTGATCCCCACCACTTTTATAATGATTTGTTAATATCCTGTGCTTCTGTGGTATTCACTGGTTAGTCTTTCCAGCATTATATCCAGTGCTTTTCGATATCCTTCCAGATCTCCTGCCTGTTTGTATTCGAGTGCCTGGGCGTATTCCTGGCCGTCTTCGGTTTCGAAAAGTTCCTGTGCGGTCTGCTCTACTTCCTTTAGCACTTCTTCTTTTCTTGCACCTTCTATACCCAGTTCTTCTGATTTATCCTCAAATGCCTGTACGCCGGATTCCATATAGACCGCATACAGATAACTCTTTATGGATGCCATCGTTCTGAGATGTTCATAAGCCTTCGAGAAGCAATGTACCGCTTCCTCCATCTGGAAAAGTCTGGCGTAGGCACAGCCCATGTTGTGATAGATTCCTCCGATAAACTGTCCGCCCAGCTGATCTGACTCCTCCGGTTTTCCTTCGGCTTTATCGTGCAGCGCCTTCTGGTAGACCTTGATCGCATTTACATATTTTCCATGGTCCATGAGATAATCGCCCTTCAGCTTCTGGCGGAGCACCAAAGGCTCCTCTGCCAGCTTCTGAATCTGCTGATTTAATTTTCGAAATTCTTCCAGAGACAGATAATTGATTTCTTTAAAGATGGGAAGGATAAAATCTCCCACCTTAAGTTCCTCTGTCAGCAGACCATAAAGCTTTTGTGCCAGCTTCTTAAGTCCCAGTTCATCTCTGATCCAGAAACACAATTCTTCATTGATGATCGTGGAATCCAACAGATAGATATTGTGATAGAGATAAAAGCACAACTCTTCGATAGAATAAATATTCGTGCTGATATTTTCAATGTAGTAGGGCAATTTGGCCCGTTTTACCTGACATAATATATAACCGCTCATTTTGCCCCCTCCTTAATTCACCATTGTCTCATGCCATACCAGGCCGGAGCTTGGGTACATCTCGCCAAATCCCATGTCTTCCACATCGATCCTGCACTTGTTGGCAGATTCGAACTCCAGATGAAGATGCAGCCGTGTAGCTTTCGACGGCCGGTCTGGCAGATTCGGCAGGGGCATGCTGTATCGTTCTTTTTTGGTGTTATCCATATTCGTGACCACAAAAGTAAGTTCCTGGGTATCATCAAGGATCAGTTCACAGTCATTCATCGCCTCATACCAGTTCACACCTGCCGAAATCAACGGATGATAAGCCGGTGTGCCAAACACCATCATATCCATCCCCACATTCAGGCGGACCATATCATTTCCAGTATACAGGTATCCCTTGAGATTCCTTTCCTCCACTTTTTCCTTAGCCGCATAACAGGCACCCTTTGCAAAAAGATTATTTCCATAGAATACATGTCTTTGATGACGGCACAGGAGCGGAACCGAACGTACTGCCCATTCCTTATCAAATCCTTCTCCTACCAGGAAAATGCTGGAATATACATCCGTCCCCATAGATTCCTGGATCAATTCATAAAAATCAAAGTCTCTTTGGACAGCCTCTGTATGTAAAGATATTCTTTTTCCCCGTTTTACGCGGACCTGTATGGGTTTCGTCTTTCTCTCCATCTCAAGCTTCGCATAAGACACTTCATCCTGATCAAAGGAAAATAATGCCACATTCCGGCTCCAGATCTCTGCTTTCTGATACAGGGTATGAAAATAAAAACTCTCCTCATAGTCCTGCAAAAAACAGCGATTTCTGGAAAATCCCATATACTGGCATGCCACGCGGATATTTTCTACCATCGCTTTGGTAAGCTTTGGTGTGGTGAGCATCAGTCCGCTGATACTTTTCACAGGATCCGGAACGCCCAGGATACGCAAAGCATTTTTTATAAATATCCCCAGAAGCTCTCCTGCCTCTCTTTCCTGTCCATCCACCATCACTGTACGCTCACTGGAGCATACCTCATAAAGATTGTCCAGATAGATTTCCTCCTGCTGGCTTACAAAATATTCCACTTCCAGCCCAAAGTGCCATTCTTCCTCACCTGGCTTTTTACTCAGACAATTGGGAAAGGTGTATTGGCCTGTTCCTACTTTCATTGGGATTGAAACCGGTTCGCCTGCATGCCTGTCATAATAGCATAGCTGCGAAACCTTCTCTCCTATATCAAATCCAACAATAATATTTCTAACTTCATTCATTCCTGTGCCTCCACCTGTTTCCTTCCTGTCAATCTATCAATGTGAACAATTTTTCAACCATTCTCTGCCTTGACAGATACTGATCCATCGCATGCTCGGTCTGCTCATCCTGAGACAGCTTCTGCCCTGCCAGCATCTGGTTAAGCAGCTGATATTTTGAATCCCCCTCTTCGAAGGAATTTTCCATCACCAAATCCTGTTCCTCTGTTTTTGTCGTCTCCTTCGGTGTCTCCACTGTGAGATAATACTGCAGTGTCTCACCATAAAACAGAAGAAATTCCTTTACAAAAATGCCCTGGTACATATTTCTCATAGGCTCGCTTTTATATACTGCTTCCTCACCCGGCTTTTTCGCTGTACAGTAATGGATCGTCACTTTCGCATTCGCCGGATATCTTGCCTCCACAAACTGCTTATCGTCCATCTGATACGGCTTGGTATAGCTTGATGGAAGTTCCTGATAAAATGCAAACCGAAGCCCTGCCTCATTGCACTCCTCCAGAAGTTTCCGGATCATCTGATCCTGTTTCTCTGTGATCGGACGTTTAACAGCAAAATACTTCAAAAGCGCAAGTCTGCAGATCCTGTCTACATCCCATTCTCTTTCACAGCATATCTCCAGACATTCGAAGATGAAATCATCCGTCTCCTTTGCCCCAAGAAAATATTCGTATGCCCAGAAAGACAGATAGGCCAGTATCACCTGCTGCTTTCCTTTTTGCTGGATATAACTCTTCAAGATCCTATGTCCCTGTGGAAGATAAACTCTTCCAAACATGGCCAGTAATAACACTTCTTCCTCCAGAGCATAAGTATCCAGCTGGAATCCTTTCATCCGCTCCCAAAGAAGAGCCATCTGCTCCACTGGTCCCAGAAGGTTATCACTCAGATAGGATAGGATAATATCATCATATTTTCCCTGTTCAAATGTATACAAAGCCAGATAGGTCAATTCCTCCTGCTCTACAAACTCCGTTCTAAGGATCATACGGCTTGCAAGCTTTACCAGACTCTCCGTCTGGATGCCCTCATATCCATATCTGGATACGATATCAAAGGCCATCTCGTACATGCCTTTTTCTATCAGGATCTCCGCCAAAAGAACCTTATCCACTCTGGCAAATGTCATATAATCAATTTTTCTCAGATATCTGTCCAGAGTATCATCCCCTGCATGGGCTGCATAATACTCCAGGATCTTCCTGCAAATATTGTGTCTGTAACCTTCCCTGAAAGCATTCATCGTCACTACGTGCTGAAAACATCCAAGGTTGCGCACCTTGACTTCACTTCTGCTCATTCCATTTCCGCACACATGGAGGATAAGTCCCGGATGGACCACATCAAGGATCACACACTGTTTTACATAGTCTTTTTCTTCCATCAGCTTCTGAAGATTATAATCTACCGTCGCAGCATATCTTCTATGCTTTTCGTCCTCAAAGAGGATCTTTGCTTCCGAACTATAGAGGTTAATATAAGCTACCCCGTCATTGCACGGGTAAATGTCTTCCTTCTCGAACTCTCCATGACAAACGATGACATTTCGTATCTTCGGATCATCACAATAGATGCGATGTGAAAACATAACGCCTGCCATAGCCTCACCCATGAACACACTGTCAATCTTAGTGATGCACTCCTGATAGATTGCCGCATAATCCTCACTGATGCGCCCCTCTTTCAGGGACTGTTGGGCAAACTGCTCCATCGGTTTGCGATAATTCTGATATGTTGCCCTGTCTGCTTCTTTATTTCTGATCACATTTGCATAGACAGATGCCCGTTTTCTGCTGCTAAGGGTATTGTTATACACAAAATACATCCGGATGACCTGCGGCAATACGCTCTGGTACCCCTCCGGCATGGTCTCTATATAATATTCATAAAGCCTTGTGATCCTGATATCTTCTTCTACTGCAAGCGCATACCAGCGGAAATATTCTTTTCTCCTTGGCTGCCCCTTCATAATATATTTGCATATGTTGTCGATCAGTATCTTTCCCGGATAAGCTTCATAGCAGGCCACCAATAACTGATAGATCGCTGTCTGAAAGGTCTTTACATATTCCGAAAGATGTCCGATGCGAAGGGTCAGTTCCTGTGTGAGTTTTCCGTGTTTTGCCGCATAGGAAAGAACCTGTACCATAAATGGTGACAGTTTTTTCAGATGTCCTTCCTCTGCCGCGATCTTCTCATATGCGTCCAGATATAAGAATGGACTGGTACAGCCCAGCTGAAATACTTCTTCCATCATATACAACTGCTTTGCCGCAGAGCCTCGATATTCATCTGCGGTCTCAAGAAGCACAGACAGCAAAATCTGGCTGCCCGGATTCATCCGGTAAAGATTTGCGATCCGATCCTTCGCCTGCTCTTGCTCATTGGGTGCTGAAACTCCTGTATTTACTGCCAGTGTCAGATAAACTGCTTCTTCCTCCATCTGTTCCTGTGTAAAATGAATATCTTTCAGAGGCCACAATGCTGTCATAGTTTTGGGGATATCCCCAAGCTTATAATAAATATAGGCTTCCATCAACTGATGTTTTTGATAATAACAGCCCAGATTCTTCAGTTCTTCCAGTTCCCGTAAGGTTGCGTCTTTCCATTCTTCGGCAGTGATCTCTCCCAGCCTGAATCTCTCATAGTTCAGGGCCAGTGTAGCTTGACTCTTTTTCTCTATCAAACGGGTACTGATCACATATTCTGCATTTCCAGATGCCGTCACCTCATAAACCAGGGTTCCATACACCGTCTTGATCAGAATCTGTCCGTATTTTTTTCCATGTCCCAGCTTGTCTTTATGGATCAGATATTCCAATCCATATACACTTCCTATAAAATCTTCGGAAGTGATCACTCGTTTTTCCACCTCGAGAAAATCTCCCCGCACTTCTACTTCCATGCGGGCATATCCCCAGTTACTTTTATATAAATAAAGAGAATCCTTCAGTGTACTCTCTATTCTGTCCCAATCTTTATTATCCTTATCAAGATGAAGGCGCACTGGCTCCTTCTTTCCTGCACCTATCATGAACTCTTCCATATGCTGGTATGTGACAGGATTCTGTGACATTCCCTGATACAGGCTCAGATATTTTCTGTCTGATCCCTGCAGGATCCTTGGAAAGCTGTCACTGGTATACAACCGAAATGCCTCCCGGTAATCATTTTCTGCCAGCTTCACGAATTCATTCAAAGTCCGGATCTCGCCCAGCGATGTATGTATCTGTGCCTCCTGCACTTCAACTTTCACAGGGATCTGGTATTCGCCCAGGCTGCTGTTCACTGTGATCTGTGCCACCAGAACATCTCCCGATCCCATTCCCTTCACATCCACGCCGTAGGGTATACATACTGCTGTTCCCGAAAACTTTTCTTTTGCCAGTAAAAGTCGGCGATTCGAAGACATGACCATGCCCTTTATCCGCCGATTATCCTCTGCCCCTATGAATAATTCTCCCCTGTAATTTTCTCCTGCCTTCGTCACGACATCTATCTCATGCTGGGAAAGAACCAATTTGGGCACTTCATATTCAAATCTTCCGTTGATCAACTGTTCCATTCTTCTCTTCAATGTATCCACCTACGCTTATTTTCTTCTCAGCCTTGACTATTTTTTTCATACCATTATAATTATACCTGTTACCAATAACTATTCAAAAGAATATATACCTACAATTATACACTACCAAGAAGACTGATGCAAGAAAAGAGGTAATTATGATTAAACATAAAGATCATTTCCATGGCAGCGACCTGGAAGCAATAGAACAGATCTACCATATTAAAAAAGAAGACATCGTAAGTTTCAGTGCCAACGTAAATCCACTGGGGATTTCCTATCAGCTGCGCTCCACACTGGCAGAGAACCTGGATGCCATAACCACTTATCCAGACCGTGAATACACCGCACTCAGAAATTGTATCGCAGCTTATGCCAATACCCAGCCTGAAAATATTATTGTAGGAAATGGTTCCACTGAACTTATTTCTCTTTTTATCCAGACCCGCCACCCAAAGAAAGCATTGATCCTCGGACCTACTTATTCTGAATATGAACGGGAGATTTCTCTTGGAGGCGGCACAACGCTTTACTATCCGCTCAAAGAGGAGCATGGTTTTGCCATGGATACGGAAGATTTTTGTAATCATCTTTCCGACCAGCTCGATCTGCTCGTATTATGTAATCCGAATAACCCAACTTCCACTGCCATCACCTGCGGACAGATGCGCCATATCCTGGACACCTGCATGCAGTATGGTATCTTTGTCATGGTAGACGAAACCTATGTTGAGTTTGCGCCTCAGGAAGCCGAGATCACCTGTGTTCCACTGACTCACTACTATACAAACCTGATCATCCTTCGAGGAACCTCCAAGTTCTTCGCCGCCCCCGGGCTGCGCCTTGGCTATGCAGTGACCGGCAATCAGGACCTGATAAAATCCATCAATACCAGAAAAAATCCATGGACGATCAACTCCCTGGCGGAAATAGCCGGACGATTGATGTTCCCGGATGACGAATACATCCAAATGACGAGAGAGCTGATCACTTCTGAACGAAACCGTATCTATAGTGAACTTTCTTCCTGGGACAGCGTAACCGTGTATGAACCGACGGCCAACTTTATTCTTGTGAAGATCAATAAACCGGATGTTACTTCTCAGGATCTCTTTGATTATTGTATCCGCAAGGGACTGATGATCAGAGACTGCTCCACATTCCCGTTTTTGGATGATCGTTTTGTGAGATTTTGCATTATGATGCCGGAGCAGAATGATCGGTTGTTGGATGCTTTTAAGGATGTTTTGGTTAAAGAGTAGTAATCGGACGACAAATCATCCAGGCAGGTGGGAAGGTGCAGACGGTGCGTGCGGTGACGGAGCATTTCGCTGTAAGAATCTAAGGGGTCGTTCGGCTCTAAGATTCTTATCAGCTCATGCTATGTCACCGCACGCACCGTCTGTCCCTTCCCACCTGCCTGGATGATTTGTCTGGTTGTGGTGTGGGGGAGAGAAAACTTTAAAGGCTGGAATGTTGGGACTTTAAACAGATATCTTGGTTTACATTTCACTCTTTATATAGTTGTTTGTTGGATATGACTTTGTTTGCGAAGATTAATGTTTAATCAAGTGTTTATAATGTAATGGCAGATGTCTGTGGGTATCTGTGAATTTTCTTTGAAGGTATGCCTCGTCCTGTGTTTAATTCGAGGCATGCCTTCTAGATAATAATATATTTGCCGGCTTCAACCGATATTTTGAAGGATTTCGGCATATATACTCTTATTTTCTTGTGAAATGAGGTAGGATTTCACCCTTTTTCTGTGTATGCCACCAACACTGACTTTTTTAAAAAGATACCAGCATTTTTTACAAATGTTGGTATCTTTTTTTGCCTCTAAGCGTTCTTCATTAGGCTTATCGTTATATTTCTATGTATTGTTCTAAGATGTTTATCATGTTTTTGGGGTCTACGGGTTTGGCCAGATGGGTGTTCATTCCTGCGGCGAGGGATTTTTTGATGTCTTCTTCGTAGGCATTGGCGCTCATTGCGATGATGGGGATGTTTGCTGCGTCTGGATGTTTTGATGCACGGATTTTTCTTGTTGTCTCTAATCCATCCATGATTGGCATGCGGATGTCCATAAGTATCGCGCTATATTGTCCTGGTGTTGATGTTTTGAATTTTTCTAAGCCTAGTTCTCCATTTTCTGCCCAGTCAACGGTACATCCCATTTTTTCAAGGATTTTTTGTACGATTTCTGCATTTAACGGATGATCTTCACATAACAAAATGCTTTTCCCATTGATTACTTTTTTTACGCCTGTATACTGAATCTCTGTATTTTTGTTGGTTTTTGCAACCTCTTCATCTGTGACCATGGGGAAATCCAAATATATGGAAAATGATGTTCCAACGCCTTGCTCACTTTGCACTTTTATTTCTCCGCCCATCAGTTCAACAAGTTTTTTCACAATCGAGAGGCCCAGACCTGAACCAGGATATTTCATGGAAAATTCATTCTTTTCCTGTGAAAATGGTTTAAATATCCCATTTTCCAGAAACTCATCGCTCATGCCAATTCCTGTATCTGTGATCTTGATGAGTACATGAGATATCATTCCTTCTCTCTTCAGCTCTCCAACCCGGAGTTCGATCGTTCCACCGGGCGGTGTGAACTTTATAGAATTTGAGATTATATTTGTGACAATCTGCTTTAAACGAAGTACATCAATGCGAACAAACCACTCCATTTCACTGTGATCAATAACGGAAACTTTCAGATCAATATTCTTTTCTTTAATTGCAGGCATCAGCATAGCGATAGTTTCTTCAAGCATCGCATTGCATCTGGCAACTTGCGGCTCCAGTTTTAAGCGCCCGGTTTCAATTCTTTGCAGATCAAGAGTGTCATTGATCAGATTGAGCATATACTCGCCAGAGATTTTTATTTTTTCCACATCTTGATGCAGTTCATCGATATTTTCCTCATGAAGAGCCAGTTCCGCCATTCCAAGGATGCCATTCATCGGTGTTCGCATATCATGGCTCATCTGAGAATAAAACTCTGCTTTGACTGCTGCCTGATTTTCAGCCTTTTCCAATTCGTAATTAAGACGTTCAACTTCTTTTCGTGCAGTAATATCCGTATAATTGACATATGCATACACATATCCGTCTGGATTTCTCACGCTTTTCCCCTGGCCTAAAACCCACACATAATCATTTCGTGAACGATAAAAATGCCGGTACTCATACTCCACACTGGCATCTGGTACGCTCAGTCTCTTTGCTGCATCAAGCACAATCTGCAGATCATCAGGATGCGTCAATGACGTAATATTTTGCGTTGCTTCACCAATTGCTTTTTTCTCATCCATCCCCATCATATTACAGACAGACTTATTGGCAGTTACTATCTGGATTCCTTCCCGAGTAAACTTAAACACCATGATTCCCGCAGGGATCGTATCCAAAATCGCATCCTGCAGATTTTTCTGATGTTCAAGCAAACGGATATTTTCCTTTTGTTCTGTTACATCATCTGTAAACTCGATAATAGCATCTTTCCCGTACCAGTTGATACGTTTGAACAGCCTGTGATAAACACGCCCCTGGTATTCCATATCCGGTGCAATATAAGTACAATCCTTAGTAGCATTTACAATGCAGGATGCACAAGGCTTATCCAATCCAAAAATATTACTATAACACACTTTTCCCAGATACGCCCTGCGTCTTTTCCCCACAACAGTCTTTGCCGCTTGATTAGCATATATGACTTCAAATGTTCCCGCGTCAACTACCGTCACTAAAGAAGACATTTGATCTAACATAAACTGATACATATCTGCATAGGACAAATTTTCCTGTTCATCCTCTTGCCTTATCTCCCGTGGTATAATTCTATCCATTTTCCCCTCTTTTTCTTAAGTGTCCATCCTCATCCAACTTTTGCCTGTATTCTTCACCGATTCCAATCTATCGCATTCCAATCTATCTAATAAAAGAATAAGCCAATATCTCCCATTTTGCAAGACACATGGAAGAAAGAAAATTGATGCCGACGAAAGAAGAAAATGATGATGTCTCCGCCACTAATGCTGATCCGGCAGATTTTAAGTGAACTGGGGCATCTGCGACACCTTTATACTATTGCCGCGTTATTAGTCCTGACACAGGGCAGGAGACGAATCTTGCTCGTCTTTGCCCCAGATAACAGATTACTGTTCAAAATAAAACTCTCTTTCTTCTTCCCCTCATTCTCTTACTGAAAATCAAACAAAGAAATCTGATTAGACTCCGGTATATCCCCAAAAATCTTCAAGTCATCCATAAAGTCAATAACATTCTTACTAACCTTAGTCCTCTGTCTAAAATCATCTTTCGACAAAAACTGTCCGTCTCTGGCTGCCAGTACAACGGCATCAGCTGCCTTATCACCCAGCCCCTCGATACTGTCCAGGGCCGGCATCAGTTTGTTGTCGATCACCTGAAAACGATGGGCCTGCGCCTTGTACAGATCCACATCCATGAATTCAAATCCACGGGCATACATCTCCTGCACGATTTTCATATCTTTCAGTGTATCCTGCTCTTTCTTAGACAGAGAATCATTTCTTTTCTTATAATCTGCAATATAATATTCCAGTCTTTCTTTTCCCATACACATAAGCTCATAAGAAAATGCAGATGCCCTGATACTAAAGTAAGCTGCATAATAAGCAAGAGGATAAAATATCTTATAATATGCGATACGATAAGCCATCATAACGTATGCTGCCGCATGCGCTTTCGGGAACATATACTTGATTTTCTTACATGACCAGATATACCAATCCGGAACATCATGGGCTCTCATCTCAGCCTCCCACTCCGGTTTTAGTCCCTTTCCTTTACGAACAGCTTCCATGATGGTAAAGGAAAGCTCACTCTCAAGCCCTTTACCGATCAGGTAGATCATAATATCATCTCGTGTACAGATTGCAGTGGAAATCGTTGCCTTTCCCTCTTCGATCAAGGTCTGGGCATTTCCCAGCCATACGTCAGTTCCATGGGACAGTCCTGATATCCTGATCAGATCAGAAAATGAACTTGGCTGTGTATCGATAAGCATCTGAATAACAAATTCAGTTCCAAATTCCGGTATGCCCAGACTTCCCAGCGGACATCCTCCGATATCCTCCGGTGAGATACCAAGTGCCTTCGTACTTTTAAACAGAGACATGACCTCCTGATTATCCAGAGGGATCGTCTGTGCATCCAGTCCTGTGATATCTTCCAGCATACGGATCATGGTAGGATCATCATGTCCCAGAATATCGAGTTTCAAAAGGTTTGAATCGATGGAATGATAATCAAAATGAGTCGTGATAATATCCGTATGTACATCATTTGCCGGATGCTGCACCGGGGTAAAGGAGTTGATATCCTCCCCAAACGGAAGAACGATGATTCCTCCCGGATGCTGCCCTGTTGTTCTTCTGATACCAGTACATCCCTGTACGATACGGTCGATCTCACAATTTCGCTTGTGAACGCCTCGCTCCTCATAATAATTCTTTACATATCCAAATGCGGTCTTATCCGCCAGCGTACCTATCGTTCCGGCACGGAAGGTCTGTCCTGCACCGAAGATAACCTCTGTATATTTGTGAGCCTTACTTTGATATTCACCGGAAAAGTTCAAGTCAATATCCGGCTCTTTATTTCCCTTAAATCCAAGGAAAGTCTCAAATGGAATATCGAATCCGGCCTTCACAAGCGGCGCTCCGCATTTTGGGCAGACCGCATCTGGCATATCACATCCCGATCTTCCTGTATACTCCTTAACCTCCGGAGAATCAAAATCATAATAATGACATTTTTCACAGTAATAATGAGGACTTAAAGGATTTACCTCTGTGATTCCCGACATCGTTGCTACAAAGGAAGACCCAACAGAACCTCGGGATCCTACCAGATATCCATCCTCATTGGACTTCCACACCAATTTCTGGGCAATGATATACATAACTGCATATCCATTGGAAATGATGGAGTTCAGCTCTCTTTCCAAACGGGCCGATACGATCTCCGGAAGATCCTCTCCGTAAAGCTCATGGGCTCTGTTATAGCAGATTTCCCTTAGCATGCCATCTGAATTATCTATGACTGGCGGGAACTTTCCTGCTCTGATCGGACAGACTCTCTCGCACCTATCCGCAATCTTGTTTGGATTAGTGATGACCACCTCTTCCGCCTTCTCAGCTCCCAGATAATCAAATTCTTTCAGCATTTCCTCCGTTGTCCGAAGGTATAATGGTGCCTGATCATCTGCATCTGAAAATCCTTTTCCCGTCATGATGATACGTCTGTAAACTTCGTCCTCAGGATCGATAAAATGCACGTCACAGGTTGCCACAACAGGTTTCTTAAACTTCTCACCCAGCTTCACGATCCGCCGGTTAAGATTTCTCAAGTCTTCCTCCGTTGTGATATCATCCCTGCTCTCATCTCGAAGCATAAACATATTATTGCCGATCGGCTGTATCTCCAGATAATCATAAAACTCCACAAGGCGTGCGATCTCTGGTTCCGGTTCATCCCGGAGGATCGCCTGGAAAAGTTCTCCAGCTTCACAGGCTGATCCTATCATCAAACCTTCCTTATACTGAAGGTACACACTTTTCGGTATACGGGGCCGCCTGTTGTAATAATCAAGGTGAGATTTTGATACCAGACGATACAGATTGACCCTGCCGACCTCACTGGTCGCCATAATGATCGCATGGTACGTCGGAAGCTTCTTGATCGTATGCTCCGACAACTTTCCGCTCTCATTCAGCTGATCCAGATTCTCGATATCTCTTTCCTTACACATGGACACAAACCGTACAAATATTTCCGCCGTACATGATGCATCATCCACCGCACGGTGATGATTCAAAAGAGAAATATTCAGTGCCTTCGCCACAGTATCCAGCTTGAACCTGTTAAGTCCCGGCAAGAGCATTCTTGCCATGCCAACGGTATCCACATAAGTAAATTCCTGCTCGATCCCCTGTCTCTTACAATTTTCTATGATGAAACTCATATCAAAACTTGCATTATGTGCCACCATTACCGCGCCCTTGGAAAACTCCAAAAACTTCGGCAGCACCTGATCTATCGTTTCCGCTTCGACAACCATCCCATCATTGATCCCGGTCAGCTGTTCTATACGAAATGGTATCGGCACTTTCGGATTTACAAACATAGAGAACCGATCCGTAATGGATCCTTTCTCCACCCTCACCGCACCGATTTCTATGATCCGGTTCGTGACCGGACTAAAACCTGTTGTCTCTATATCAAATACAACATAAGCATCGTCAAGACTCTGACCCTTACTCTGGCTTACCATTCCTTTGACATCATCCACCAGATAAGCTTCCACTCCATAGATTACTTTAAATGGCGGATAGACTTGTTTTAACTCATCCTTAGTCACCTCCGGATGATCCTTCTGGTAGTCCTTCCTGTATTCATCTACAATGTCATCATAAGCGTGGTTTGCCTCTGGAAATGACTGAACAACTCCATGATCCGTAATCGCAATGGCTGGATGCCCCCATTGATAAGCACGTTTCACCAAAACTTTTGCATCAGTAACCCCATCCATATCGCTCATCTTTGTATGACAATGAAGCTCCACACGTTTCTCCGGACTGTTATCCATCCTTGAAGAAGTAAAATCCGGAATCTTCTTGATCCCCCGAAGAGAGCCAATGGTGATCTCATGATCGAACTTATCGATCGTAGTAACACCTTTCAGTTTGATAAAAGCTCCCTTCTTGATCGAAGGGCTAAGTTCCGGAACCTGCTCGGTATGCATAAAGATCTTCACAGAAATCGTATCCGTAAAATCAGTAATATTGAAAATGAAAATCGTCTTGTCGTTTCGGATATCTCTCGGTTCAACCAGAGTAACCTGTCCGCGGATCGTCACCTCGCCCATCTCTCCCGAGATAGAATCAATAGTGATCGCATCATCATCAAAATCCTGCCCATACACTACGTCCGGGTTATCTGATCGTTTCAAAGGCCGCGGGCCATTGTCATATCCGCCTCGCCCACCAGATTTTCCTTTGAATCCGCCTTTTTTTCCTTTAAAACTCTGCTGCGCTGCCTTGGAACCTGTATTTGTACCTGCCGCACCGCCGGCTCCTGATGTATTGCCGTTTCCTGCACCATTGGCTGATACATTGCCGCCGGCTCCTGCGCCATTTCCTGATATAGTGCCGCCGGCTCCTGCACTGCTTCCCGCTGCATCAGCACCAGCCGCTGCATTTTGCCCCGCACCTATGCCGCCCGCTTCTCCAGACATTCCACCAGCCATCACACCACTTCCAACAGGTACTGCTCCTTCTTCCAAAAATGGCACTTCCTCCGACTGCTCTCCCGGAGCTGCCATTTCTATACCTTCCTCATCTCCGTTTGTCTGTCCAGCCTTGGAATGTATCCAGATCTGCTTTGCTTCCTCCTGGATACGAAGCTCACTGTTTCTTCGTACTTTGCTCTCCACCGGCTCACGATATGCCGGATTCACCTTCAGATCAAACCCGCACCGCTCGCAAAATATCTTCTCCAACACATGGATCAGCTCATGCTCCCGATCTCTTGAGATCACCGAATCGGTCATCAGAAGTTCCATCGTATCCGGCTGGGAGAATTCTATCTGTGCTGTTGCAAACATATTATACTCAAGGATACTATAATGCTTCAGTTCCAGAAGAATGCTCGGCCGATATACTTCCAGAAAATTTTCCGGAGTATACTGTCTCGAAAGGTGATATTTTTCTATGATCTTCACCTTCATCGGAGCACCCTTGAAGAACTGTTCGCTGATAGCCTCTTCCAGGTCATATATATATTTCTTCTGTATCCATTGGCTGCTCATTATATAAACCCGCAGACAATTCTTCTGCGGGTTCGTAGCAACCTTCATCACTTTTACCACACCTAAAAGCTCCTCAAGCTGAGGTTCCACCTTCAGTTGCGGGAATACATCCAGAAAATCTTTTTCTGTCATATTTTCACCACTTCTCCAACTCTTCTCTCAAAACTGCCAGAAGCTGATCTTCCGGCACCTTCTTGACAATCTCGCCTTTTTTGATCAAAAGACCTACACCTTTTCCTCCAGCTATCCCGATATCAGCTTCTTTGGCCTCACCAGGTCCATTTACCACGCAGCCCATAACTGCCACTTTTATATCCAGAGGAATATCCTGTACCATTGTTTCTACCTTGTTTGCCAGTCCTATCAGATCGATCTGAGTCCTTCCACAGGTCGGGCAGGAAACTACCTCTATTCCGCCTTTTCTGATACCCAGTGTCTTTAAGATCCTCTTGGCAGACTTTATCTCTTCCAGCGGATCTCCTGTCAAAGATACTCTGATCGTATCTCCGATCCCCTGATATAAGATGATTCCCAATCCAACTGCCGACTTAATATTCCCGGAAAACAGAGTTCCTGCTTCTGTAATCCCCACATGGAGAGGATGATCTGTCTTCTCTGCTATCAATTCATGTGCCTTGGCACACATCATAACATCGGAAGACTTAATGCTGATGACCAGATTATCGTACCCCATATCTTCGATTATGCGTACTTTATCCAGAGCACTTTCCACCAGACCTTCCGCCGTCACACCGTGATACTTTTCAACCAGCTCTTTTTCAAGTGAACCACTGTTTACACCAACGCGGATAGGAATATCTCTTTCTTTTGCTGCATCCACAACTGCCTTGATACGGTCCTGGCTTCCGATATTTCCCGGATTGATCCTGATCTTATCCGCACCATTTGCCATCGCAGCGATGGCAAGTTTATAATCAAAATGAATATCTGCTACGAGAGGAATATGAATCTGTTCCTTTATCTTTCCCAGTGCCAATGCTGCTTCCAGCGTCGGAACTGCACAGCGGATGATCTCACATCCAGCATTTTCAAGAGCAAGTATCTGCGCAACTGTCCCTTCCACATCCTCTGTTCTTGTATTCGTCATAGACTGGATCAGGATAGGGTTTCCACCACCGATGACTCTGTCCCCTATCTTCACTGTCTTTGTATGATCTCGATACATCGCATCTCACCTCATTTTTGCTTACACTATTGGTAATTACCGGATCTCCAGCAATTTATTTTTCAATTCTGCTTCCATCTTACGAAGCTCTACTTCTGCATTCTGACGTTTTATCCTGCCATCTGCCTGGATCTGCATTACCTCGTCCAGTGTAGAGATCAGGGAGGCGTTTGTATTCTGCAAAGTTTCCAGATCTACGATACCGCGCTCTGACTCTTTTGCACTTTCCACTGAAGCAACCTTCAGGACCTCTGCATTTTTGCGGAGCAGGCTGTTCGTCATATCTGTTACCTGACGCTGAGCTGCTGCTGCCTGGGAAGCATGTTCCACACCCAGAGCGAGAACCATCTGGCTTTTCCACAATGGAATTGTATTTACTACTGTGGACTGGATCTTTTCCACCATCATGGTATCACTGTTTTGTACCAGACGGATCTGCGGTGCAGTCTGGATAGAAATCATTCTTGTCAGATCCAGATCATGGATTTTCTTTTCAAAACGATCGCACAATCCTTCCAGATCTTTTGCTGCCTGTGCATCTTCCGGAAGTCCGGACATTTTTGCTTTAGCTATCAGCTGCGGAATTTCTGTGTCTCTTACCTTCTGCAGTTTTTTCTTACCTGCGATAATATACATAGAAAGTTCTTTAAAATACACAAGATTCTGCTCATACATTTTGTCAAGCAGGGCTACATCCTTTAAAAGCTGCATCTGATGGCCTTCCAGTACCTGACAGATCCTCTCTACATTAACCTCTGCCTTTTCATACTTCACCTTCATATTACTGATTTTATTTGCCGGTTTTTTAAGGAAAGATAAGAAGCCTTTCTCTTCCTCCTGTACGTCAAAACTTTTCAGTTCTGTCACTACATTCGCAAGCATCTCGCCAACCTGTCCAAGATCTTTTGTTCTTACATTCTCCAAAGCTGTCTCTGAAAAATCAGCCATTTTTTTCTGAGTACTTGTACCATACTGCAGGATTCCATTGGTATTATGAAGGTCGATCTGTCCTGCAAAATCTTCCACCATCTTCTTTTCTGCATCAGATAAAATGCTGTCATCCAATTTGGTCTCCTCCGGTGTGGCTGGAACCAGTACCTCTTTTGTCTGTGGAACCGGGTCAAAACTCAGTGTTGGTACTGCCATCATATCTTTCAATTCGCTGCTCATGTGTATCCTCCTCTTATTCTCTATCTTCTGATTTTTTTAATTCCAAATATACCTTATTCAAAGTCTTTCTTTGTCAAACCTTCCTGTGCCAGCATCGTATGCAGCACAGATATATCTGAAGAAATATCCCAGGCCTTCTCTTCGAAAAAGCTGTTAAGCAGGTTCTCAAATGCCTGGTTGATGGTATCCATCGTATCCTCTATTTCTTTTTTAGTTTTCTGTATATGTTCACTGGCGATAGTTTCTTTATCCATCTCACGATATGCATCCACCAGTTTTCTTGTCGTTGGCAGATAATAGTTCATGAACTTTCTGAGATCACCCGCAAGAGAGGGATTCTTTCCAACCTCATCAAATATTCTCGTGATGATCTGCTCCAGCCGTGTCAGCTTCTGTGAAATCTCCTCACCAGGAATATCAGCATTGCATTCTTTGATATACTGGATATATTCTCTTCCCTCATCAAGTATCTGCTGGCAGTCCTCCGGAAGCTGTGATTTTCTCTCTTCCATGAGTTTTTGCTGTTCTTCCCGCTCTTTCGCCTGCTGCTGCACCGTCAGATATTGCTGATACATCGCATCGGTTACGATCACACATGTTTCCTGTGCATCCAGATGTCCCTGAAGGAACATACGCTTCTCGATCATCTTTTTAAGATCTTTCAGCACCGCTTTTTTCTTACGCCCACATTTTGTTGAAAGTTCATCGATCGTGCAGTAAGCTCTGCCTCCGATCTGTTTTACATAATTACGGAAACGCTTTGCACGTCCCCTTGCAACAGATCCTGCTATTCCCAGGATCAAGCTGCTGAAAGTAAATAGCCCCATAACGCCTGCAGTGATCCCTGCAAATATTGTTGGCTGAAACATAAGCCAAACCCCACACACGATCGTACTAAGTGCAAACACGCTGGTAAGTGAATATCCTGTAATGGCCATCACAGTTCCATAAATCTGTCCCGGCGGATTCTTCGCATATACTGCCGGAAGCTGCGGTCCGCTCTGATTCATCTTTCTTGTTCCTGCCTGATACCCCGGCTGACGTTTTTTCTGGTAACGGTTCTGATATCCTGATCCGGACTCATTCCATGCTCGGCGCCACTCATTGCCAGCTCCCCGCATACCCTCACGAATCCCACTCTCAGCACCTCGCATTCCTTCACGAATCCCATTTCCTGCTTCACGCACACCTGATCGAATGCCATCCACAGTATCATCGATGGTCTCTCTCACCTGCTCGTTCAGCTGCTGAAAATTGCCGGAATTCACCGCATCCTGTACCACACTCCAGAAGTCCTTTCCATTCTTTTGCCCATCTTTATTATCCATATTGCCTCCATCTTTTGGATTAACTTCTTATTTCTTTCTCTCATACTTCACAAATGAAAATTCAATATCAAAACATGTCTGCTCCTCACTGCTCGCTGTAACTTCCCACTCATCCATCTCGTCAAGATTTGGAAAAAATGTATCTGCATCATAGGAGTGTTCAATCTTAGTCACATGGGCAACGCTGCAATACGGCAGCATCTGCTTATAAATTTCACCACCGCCGATCACATAAATCTGATCGTCCGGATACTTTTTTAGTTCCTCCAGCAATTCCTTCGTATCATGAACGATGACCGCGCCCTTCGCCTGATAACTCTTATCTCTGGTCAAAACAACATTGGTCCTATTCTTAAGAGGCATACCATTTGGAAAGCTCTCTAATGTCTTTCTTCCCATCACAACTACTTTTCCGGAAGTCTCCTCACGGAAAAACTTCATATCGGAAGGGATACTCACCAGGAGTTTATTATTTTTTCCTATGCCCCATTTTTCATCAACTGCTACTATCAGATTCATTTATTTTCTCCTTATACTGCGATTGGGATATTTTTAATCTGTGGACCTGTCACATAATCTTCGATCAGCAGGTCGTCCACTGTAAAATCATAAAAATTCTTGATTTCCGGGTTAAGCGTTACCTTTGGTGCATCATGTTCCGGTCGGCTGATCAGTTCCTTAACCAACGGGATATGCCGGTCATAGATATGTGCATCTGCGATCACATGGACAAGTTCTCCCACCTTCATATCACAGACCTGGGCAAACATCATCACTAAAAGTGCATACTGGCATACATTCCAGTTATTTGCCGCAAGAACGTCCTGGGATCTCTGATTCAATATTGCGTTTAAAGTAAGTTTATCACTATCCTTCTCTTTTGTCACATTAAAGGTCATTGAATATGCACACGGATACAGATTCATCTCATGAAGATCCTGATGCGCATATATGTTCGTCATGATCCTGCGGCTGTAGGGATTATTCTTAAGATCATATAATACCCGGTCAACCTGATCCATCATTCCCTCTTTATACTGATGTTTCACACTCATCTGATAGCCATATGCTTTTCCAATGGATCCATTTTCATCTGCCCAGCTGTCCCAGATATGGCTGTGAAGATCTTTGATATTATTGGATTTTCTCTGCCATATCCACAAAATTTCATCAAAAGCACTCTTGATCCCTGTACGGCGCAGAGTGACCGCCGGAAATTCTTTTGAAAGATCATATCTATTCACAACACCGAAGCGCTTGATCGTATATGCACTCTCCCCTGTGTCTTCCCATCTGGGACGTACCTTTTCTCCCTCTGTGCTCAGGCCATTCTCTATAATATCCTGACACATCTGGACAAATATCTTATCTGCGTAGCTCATAGCCGCCCTCCTCTATATTCTCTATGTATATATCTACTTCATTTTGATTTAAAGCCTACTATTCGATTGTTTCCATTATAATATACCACCTACTCGAATTCAACTCTTCTTTTTGACATCTTTTGGGAACGATGTTATAGTGATGTAAATTTGTATGAAAGGAATACTGTTATGAATAAGATTATCATCGCACTGTTAAAACCCTTGTCTTTTTTGCCGGCTTTGCTGGTTATGTATATGATTTTTTCTTTTTCCAGTCAGACCGGCGCAGATTCCAGCCAGCTGAGTTATAGAGTCAGCCACAAGCTGGTGGAGATCGGTGCCCAGGTCCTTGACCGTGATATGAGCCCTGCAGAGATTGATATGTATGCAGATCGATATCATGGTGCTGTCAGAAAGTTGGCACATATGACAGAATACTGTGTTCTCGCCGTTTCTCTGTGCATCCCACTCTATGCCTATGGCGTAAGAGGAATCTGGCTGCTTTTGCTGGCTGGATTCATCTGCGTAGGATTTGCCGCCACCGATGAGTATCATCAGTCCCATGTCGCCAATCGTGGACCATCCGTCCGGGATGTCTGTATCGACAGTATCGGTGCTCTCGCCGGAATCATTGGAACACAGATCATTGGCTGGGCTGCCGTGCGAAGCACACAGGAACATGAAAAAGAGCGACGCTACCGCCGCCGGAAGAAACGACGCAGATGATCAGTATGCATATTTCCTCGCGGAGCGTTCTTAATATCATAGGACACACCCCATGATATAAAAATAAGACTTCAGTCATATCAGGCTGGAGTCTTATTTTTATGATTCAATATGTTAAAAGAAATTTTTCATGTATAACTTTCCATCCACAGTAGTCCTAAGCATCAGCCTCTGCTTTTGCTTCCTGTTCTGCCTTATCATCATTCTCTTCTGCAGCTGTATCCGTACTCTCTTCTTCCACTGGCTCTTCCGGTGTCCTCTGGAAAGTATCGCAAAGCCATCTTAACCGGCCAATGATATCATCCTTGAAGTCATCTGCTACCATTCTCCATTTCCAGTTTAAACCCAGAGTCGACGGATGGTTCATCCTGCCTTCATTACCACAGCAAAGCAGATCCCACATAGGGATAATTGCCAGATCAGCCACACTTGCTTCTGCTGCCCGGATAAAATCCCAGGAAATATCTTCCCATGGACGATCATAATTGTTCAGATATGCTTTCGAAAATTCCCTTGCATAATCCGGCATCGTATAATACCAGGATTTTGTCGTATCGTTATCATGGGTGCCTGTATAAACCACACAGTTTCTCTCATAATGATGAGGAAGATAGAAGTTCTGTGTTCCCGAATCAAATGCAAACTGAAGCACTTTCATTCCCGGATAACCACTGTCTTCCAGAAGTTCAAAAACTCTCTCATCCAGTGCGCCAAGATCTTCTGCGATCACATCCATCTCACTGATCGCCGCTTCCAGAGCCTTAAAAAGATCCATGCCCGGACCTGGCTCCCAGTGGCCATTCATAGCAGTATCGTCTTCCGCCGGTATAGAATAATAATCTGAAAATCCACGGAAATGATCGATCCTCACGGTATCATACAGCTCCAGGCTTCGTTTCATCCGGCGTATCCACCAGCGATACCCTGTGGTTTTGTGATATTTCCAGTCATAAAGAGGATTCCCCCACAACTGTCCCGTCTCTGAAAATGCATCCGGAGGGCATCCTGCCACTGCTGTCGGACGGCATTTTTCATCCATCTGGAAAAGTTTTGGATTGGCCCACGCATCAGAACTGTCAAGAGATACATAGATTGGCAGATCTCCAATGATCGTGATCCCATTTTTATTTGCATATTTTTTTATTTTCTTCCACTGTTTATCAAACTCAAACTGGATAAAACGATAAAACTGAATCTCATCTTTCAGTTTTTCTTTCATTTTTTTCATAGCTGCCGGATCCTGAGTTCTCAGCTCTTCCTCCCAGCTTGTCCACAAAGCACCATTCTGATCATTTTTAATCGCCATGTACAGACAGTAATCCTCAAGCCAATGCTCTTCCTTCGTTAAGAATTCTTTGAACTCTTCATCCTCATCCGCTTCAAATCTCTCAAATGCTTTTCTAAGTACCTTGTAACGAGACAGATATAACTTCTCATAATCTACATATCTCTCCAGTTCTCCCCACTCACATGATTCGCACTCTTCTTTTGTAAGCAATTCTTCCTCTATCAAAGTCTCCAGATCAACAAAATATGGATTCCCCGCAAATGTGGAAAATGGCTGATAAGGTGAATCTCCATACCCTGTCGGTCCTAATGGCAGTACCTGCCACTTAGACTGACCAGCCTTCACCAGCTGATCAATAAACGTATATGCCTCTTTTGAAAAACATCCAATCCCATACTTTGATGACAAAGATGAAATTGGTAATAAAACACCACTTGCTCTCATATAATAATCCCTCCGCATTGTATTGTCGCTCCTCTAACCTTAACACAGACCACCCTTCTTTTCAAGCAACGACATGACCAAGAAAAATAATAAAACTTTGTAACAGTTCACTCTGTAAATAGTTACAAATATTTTTTCAAAATAATGTTGACAAATCCCTCCCCATCACTTATAATAGCATTTGTTGTGAGGAACTCACATCGAATGTGCGTTTAGCTCAGCTGGATAGAGCGTTTGGCTACGGACCAAAAGGCCGGGAGTTCGAATCTTCTAACGCACGTAAAAAAGCATCTCGTTTGAGATGCTTTTTTTATATCATAGCCGAATACGTTCCTCATCCCTATGTGCCATCCGATATTCATTTGGCGTAATATCATATCTTTCTTTGAACTTCCGATAAAAATAGCTGTTATTTTCATATCCCACTGCTGCCACGATATCATTCACCGGCAGCCCTGTCTCGATCAAAAGTTCCACAGCCTTTCGAAACCGTCGTCTCTGGATCAATTCTTTATAGGTATGTCCTGTATTCTTTCTGATCAGTCTGCTGAGCCCGGAGATACTAAGATTCAACGTCTCACACAGTTCCGTCAAAGTCCCATCCTTATAATTTTCATCGATATATTTTAGCGATGTCATGACCATCATATTTCTATATTGATTGGGATTGCTCTCTTTCAGTGAGTCAACAGCATTGAGAAGATGCAAAAATACCAAACCCATGGTATGACGATTGATCTGATCCTCGTTTCCCTGCTTATGAACCAGCGAATCAATCATATTTTCCATAAGATTTTGGATCTGAAGATGATCCGCCACCTGAAAATAAAGATACTGTCCGGTACCATTTCTTTCCTTCAGCGTATTGACAAGAAAGTCCGCCAGCACATTATTTTTATCGATCATGGAAAATGTCGTATCAAAAAACTCCGGCAGCACAATAAAATTAACCGCAATATCCTTCTCCCCGGCAGCCCGTATCCCATGGACTACATGTTGGTTTAAAAATAGCAGTTCTCCCTGACGTACCGTTACTTCTTCCTCATTGATGATATGGGTCACCGCACCCTGGCACACATAAAAAACCTCTATATAATTGTGATTATGTTTCGGAAAATCAATAAATCTTGTATGAGTCCTGGCTGTGATCAGTTTCCCTTCCTGCAAAAGCTTCTGACTTTCTACCGTAAAATTCTTCTGACTGGTATACAACCGCCTCTTTACGCTGGCACTTCCGGATAAGATTTCCCTCTCCTCTTCTGTGACTGGCTGTAATATCTCAAGCAATTCTCTCCTCATCACCCTAATACCCTTCTCTGCGTCATCTTCTTCATGACAGCTTTTTCTCACTTTTTGGACCACCATCTCTGACAGCTTCCAGTTTTTTGATCATATTCTTATATCTTACATCATCTTTGATATTTGTAAAAAACGGGTTGTCCTTCAATACCTGCAGCATACTTTCTCTTATCAGTTTTTCTGACCTTGGAGCCCCATTTCCAATATCAAATCCTACAAACCACTCATCCAGCTGATCAAAATATTCATCCCCATGAAGCGTAAAGGGGAAAAATCTTTCCTTACACAGATCTACATATTTTTCCAGCATATCAAGTGCCTTATCATTTTCACCATGGATACAGAAAATCTGTGCACAAGTGATATAGATACTCGCCGTTGCATTGGGGTGAAGGAAGTCTGTCTTGAAAATATCCACCACCTGCAATGTCCGGTCAATAATCTCCATCACCCGGTCATACTCGTCTTTGTATAGCATCATATAAGGTGCCGCACCCCCGATCAGCAGCAAAAGATGCTGATACATCCCGATCTGGTACGCCTCCCTGGCCTTCTGCATGTCTCCCATACTCTGATAAATCTGCGCCCGCAGTTCTATATCCTGGGACATAGGGCGAAGCTCCTCATCCATAAGATCCAGTGCCTTCATCGGCGCCCCCGTGATCAGATAAATAGTTGCCTCCAGGGTTGCGGCCTCCTTGGCATCATTGACATCATCGCTCATGGTACGGACCCGCTGGGCAAGTTCCTGTGCTTTTTCATATATCTTCCCCGGCTCCTTCGCCAACACAGCATGATTGAGCAATAATACCGTCATCTGCAGAAGAAATGGAAAGCAGGAATAATACTTTTTTATCAAATCTTCACACACCTGCAGCACCGCATCAAATGGTTCTTCTGCAAATCTTTTCTTTAATTCATTATACTTTTTTCTTATATCTTCCTTTGTCATCTGCGGCTCATATCCCATCAGTTCATCAATCGATATATTAAAATACGCCGCCAGCTGGGGCAGGTAGGTGATGTCTGGAAAGCTTGCTCCCGACTCCCACTTGGAAACAGCCGCCTTTGACACCCCTATATAAGATGCAAGCCCTTCCTGTGTGATTTTCTTTTTATGACGTTCTTCTATAAGACGCTTCGCTATATTGATCTCACCCATATCCATTTCCCCTGTCTATATCTTTATTACCCATCTATCTGAATTTCTTTTCTTCTTCATTTGCTGTCTGCATTTGCCATCACCAGATGATACAGCACCGCACTCGCTCCGCCAAGAAAGGCTACCATAACTGCCAGCACCACTTCCCCTGGAATCTTGGCACATAATACATACACCACAAACCCGATCACGAGATAGCCGACCAGACTGCCAAATATCCCCAGCATAGACGACATTCCCTGCTTGATGACTTCCACTTCATTTTCCCATGAAAAATTAGGAAATCGAATATTGATCCACATTCCCCATACTGTAGACAGCGAGGAAGTCACAACTGCGATCAGAAGATACAACATCCCCTGTATCACAGTAACTCTCAGATTTACCATAAATATGATACTGCATACAAAAGACACCGGCAAAACTAATATCATGTTAAATGCCATTTTACTTTGAAATAGAACTTTCCTACTGATGGGCAGACTGTCCACGATCCATTTGTTTTTCCCCTCCAACGACCAGGAAACGGACGTAGTACAGGACATATTTACCACCATAGCCACCGCAAATGGTACGATATACACGAATCCTGCTTCCATCCCCGGTATCTCCAACAGCTCCAAAATCTTATCAAATCCAGCCACCATACACACGATTGCAGCGATCAGTGCCATGATCAATCCGATACCTGTATTCATCAGATAAATGACAGAAGAAAAGAATCTCTTCGCCTCTTTCTTTATCAGCGCCCCCATGATCGTATTGGTCTTAAGCCCTGCCATCTCATATCTTGACTCTGCATGATATGTCATTAACGCTGTATTGATCTTCTTATAATATTTTCCGAGAATCCATATAAAGATACCATACCACAGAACCGAGACAACTGGAAGAAGTAAAAATATAAGAATATCATTATTGTTGATGGCTGTATCAAACCAGGAAGACAGGGGATATATCTTATGAAGCTGTGCAGAGATCACAGTTCCCATGTCACTTATCTTAAGCAAAAGTCCTGCCTCGTCCTTCATCGCCATATTCTTTGTTCCAAAACTCAATCCAAAGACTGCAAGAATCAAAATGACAAACAAAATCACCTGTACAAATACTTTCGCATGAAATCTTGACCCTACAGCCGCTATCAAGGCTCCTGCTGCCGCTGCGATCGTCATAGGGAGAAGTGGTGCGATGATCATCCCGATCGCCCACATCAGGCAGCCAGACACGCTTACATGAGACCAATAGGCATAGCTGATTCCCATCGGGATCATAACTGCCAGCGTAAACAACAGATTGTAGATATACATATACAAAAATTTAACGGTAATGATCGTCTCTGTTCGATAAGGAAGAGCCATCAAAAGGTCATAGTCCCTATAGGCAAACAGGAATCCATTTGTCTTAATAAAGGTAAACATCAAGTTTACGATCCCCGTAATGGTCAACGCATACCCTGGTATCACCTCTGCCAGTCCCAGATACCCCAGCCCATAACCGATTGCAAAACAATATCCTATCATAACAGCTATCGCTATTCCCACAGCGATACCCACCATCAAAGTTCTGTTTTTCTTCTTTCGATCCTTTTCATACCGAAAGGCATTGATCCCGGATCTGCTTAATAACTGCATCCTAAGCAGTGTCATGATACCACCTCCATAAATACTTCTTCAAGAGTCTGATCCTTGATCAGCTCCTCGGTATCTCCCGATGCCACCAGTTTCCCTTCTTTAATGATCGCAATCTTATTGCACAGCTTCTGTGCCACTTCCAGCACATGAGTAGAGAAGAAAATGGCACTTCCCTCACTGCACATCTTCCGCATCACATTTTTCAGATCTAATGCCGCCTTCGGATCAAGCCCTACGAAAGGTTCATCCAGTACCAACAACTTCGGCTTGTGAATAAGTGCCGATATGAGAGCCACCTTTTGCTTCATTCCATGAGAATAAGAAGATATCAAGTCCCCAAGCTCCGGTGTGATTTCAAACATATCTGCATATTCTTTTATCCGCTCTTCCCTGGTTCTCTTATCAATCCCAAATACATCCGCCACAAAGTTCAGATACTGGATACCGGTAAGATGATCATAAATATCCGGATTATCCGGAATGTAGGCCGTAACTTTTTTGCACGCCAACGGCTCTGTCTTCACAGAATGTCCGTCGATAAAGATATCTCCCTCTTCAAACTCGAGAACACCTACGACCGCACGGATCGTAGTACTCTTTCCTGCACCATTATGCCCGATAAATCCATAGATATCTCCATCCTCTACAGTGATATTTATCCCATCTGCCGCCCTTTTTCCACCTTTATATGTCTTTGAAAAATCCTTGATCACTAACATCATACGCCTCCTGTATTTCCTTTTTATAACCTGCCCTTTTTTGTTTACACTTTCATTATATGGCATTTCCAAAGATACACAATGGACGCACTGTTTACTTAAATAAAAAAAATCAACCAGTGGTTGATTTTTTGCATCTGTACTAATCTTCTCTTCATTAATTGATTCACTCTTGATCTATCCACCACTGGTCTATCCGCCACTGATCTATCCGCCACTGATCTATCTACCACTGATCTATCCACCACTGGTCTATCCACCACTGGTCTATCCGCCATTAATCTATCATATCACTTGGCATATAGCACAAAATTTCCCATCTATGCCTCACTTTGGTCCTACATAAGCATTTTTTCTCTCAAATTTACTCCTTATTAGGCATATACTTTCACATTAGCATGCCCTGCCTCGCTTTATGGCTTAAGCGAGGCAGGGCATCAGCAAAACTTTATATATGCCTACCACAAACTTTCACAAAGAACTTTGCCCACCTGTCTTGTACATATTTTAGCTTCTCAATTTCTCAGTTTAAATGTCTTTGGGGCTACACGATAAACCAAGATACACGCAACAATACAGTAAACCACACTGAATATAATTGTCATACATCCAAAGACCAGCGTTGACATTCTTACCTGCATCATCAGATAGCACACAATATAAGTTCCCGATGTGATGATCTTATAGGTTCCGCTTTTTATCTCAGTTCCTGCATTGTATGGCTGGAGCAGATAATATATTGTCAGATAGTGTACCGAGAAAAATACACTCATACACAAGATAGAAACAACTAGCACCAGATAGTTCAGCGGATTCTCAGTTCCACCTGATACATATAAGATCGCGGCAAGTCCCACACCGATCACAACAGCCGGCAGCAGATTAATCTTGATGATTTCTCTTAACCGGATCGCAAATAATTTCAATACAAACTTTGGCTGCTTATATACTGCGTAAGTCAGCATACTATGATCACAGTTCATAAATAAAGCACTGGTAAATCTAGTCCCGCGATTGATCATATACATAACAAATACAAAATATGGAAGAAATGTCATAAGCACTTCATTGGTGTCTTCTTTTATCGCCGGCATCAAATAGAATAAAAGCATAGCTGCCAATACTACAATGAGTGATACGATTGCCACCTTATTTGCAGATTTCCAAAGAATTTTCTTATGCCTTTTAATGAAAATCTCATTAAAATACTCAAGTCCTGTCTTTTTGCTTGTGATTATCACATCAGATGAGATGCCCTTTTGACTCATTTGCTTCGTGAGTTCCTTTGCATCGTCCATCTGAGTCATAGACTGAGTCAGAATCTCCTGATACATCTCCCGATATCGATCAAATTTTAAAATAGTCCGAATTGCAAATCCACCAGTCAGAACAGCTAATCCCATGATCACCAGGCAAATCTGTGACGGCACATAGATCCCCGCTGCCGGGAGTCCATAAGCACAAGCAAGCAATACCCCTATGAGAAACCAGCCAAGTTTGCCAATCTGATTCTCGCTGGTAGTTTTATGTGTTCTCTCATATTTTATCAATGAAAGAGCCGCATAAGTTATCTTCATACCCGCTATAGAAAATGGAATGAGAAGACAGACCCACACAGGCAAATGGCTCCCCATACCAAATATCAACGAAAATGGTAAAAATCCAATCACGATTTTCAAAATATCATAGCCATAATTAACGATCGTATATTCTTTTGCATTCATTCTCATCAAAATCATAGCGTAATACTTGTCCCTGCTTGGATTCAGCATATACGTATTTGCAAACACACCTATCAGAGTCAAAAACAGCAGGATATGCAAAAATATATCTTCACCAGAAGTATTTTCATAAAGCTTAGCAGCTCCCACGATCATCAGCAGCATATACAAAAGCTTACCCAAAAATGCTGATGCTGTTTCCCATATAACCGATATTACATTTGCTAAAATCTTCAATTCCTTTACTTGATAAAGTGTGTCCGGTAGTACACGTTTTATTATCGGCACTTGCTTAAGCGAATATAAAATAGTATTAACACGATAGGTATTCTTCAGTGCAAAAGAGATTCGCAACGTATCAGCCATGCCTTTTTGGGATGATCTACTCATGGCTGTCCTCCCTCAGTGCATTCAATATTTTCTCTTTAAACTCCTGACTGTCCAGATTCTCCTTATCCACAATCTCCAGCTCGCCATGGTTCAGAAGCACGATAACATCACACAAATCTAATGCCAGATCCATAAGATGAGTAGAAAAGATTGTCACACGATCTGTCTTAAGAGAGCGCAGCAGCTGCTTCATCTCCTCCGCAACCACCACATCCAGAGACGTAAGTGGCTCATCAAGCAGCAGCACCGTTGGCTTTGCAATAATATTGATAAGCATCTGCATCTTATTCTTCATACCATGAGAATAATCTTTCATAAGCCTATCTCTGTCTTCCGGCGCAATACTCATAGATGCAAAATATTCATCCGGTGTCTTTGTATCTGATATCGAAGATTCATTGATATCCATAAAGAACTTTAAAAACTCTCTCCCTGTCAAGAACTCCGGTACGGTTGGTGTTGAAAGAACATATCCTATATCCTCCGCACGTACTTCACGGCGAACACCGCCATCCTCAAGATAAAACTCACCACTGTCCGCCTTCATGTCACGATTGATACAGTTAAATAATGTAGTCTTTCCTGCACCATTCCTTCCGAGAAGGCCATATATTTTGCCCTCCTCAAAAGTAAAATCAATGTCATTCAGTACCTTCTTTGCTTCAAAATGCTTTGATAAATGATTAATTACAAATTTCATATTTCCCCTTTCCGCAGCAGTTCGATCCTCGCGGAACGTTTTTTATATCATAAAATGCGATTTCCTACGATACAAAAAAAAGCGAGACTCCTGCTGCATTTGAAATAATACAACAAAAGTCTCGCTGCTTAGTTATATACCGGACTAGAACAAACTTATTAAGTCGTAATGACGATAATATAAACACAATCCTGTGTCAGCTACTCCCTTTTATTTGAACTTTATTATAAGAGATGCTTTATCTAATGTCAATAGAATTTTTTCTATGATATTTTCTCTGTGATAAATGATTCTATATTGGTTTTAAAAAATTTTGTACTAGAATAAAATTTAATCAAAACTCAAAAAAAAGAAACATTGCTAATCCAACGTTTCTCCTTTGAGTTTTGATTAATAAAAATGCCGCAGACCGGAATCGAACCGGTACGGGTATCACTACCCACGGGATTTTAAGTCCCGGGCGTCTGCCAGTTCCGCCACTGCGGCAAGTTAAATATTTACATAAAAAATGGGACCTACAGGGCTCGAACCTGTGACCCTCTGCTTGTAAGGCAGATGCTCTCCCAGCTGAGCTAAGATCCCATAATTTTACACATTTCTTCAAGTTAATCGCTCAACATTGAATCCAATGTGAACGACCCAGATCGGACTCGAACCGACGACCTTCGCCGTGACAGGGCGACGCTCTAACCAACTGAGCCACTGGGCCAAATAAATATTTGGATAGCAACCAAAATGGACCTTCGGGGACTCGAACCCAGGACCGACCGGTTATGAGCCGGTTGCTCTAACCAACTGAGCTAAAGGTCCAAATCACCTTTAAAAGTGATGGAAGCCGATGATCGGACTCGAACCGATAACCTGCTGATTACAAATCAGCTGCTCTGCCAATTGAGCCACATCGGCATGACACAACTCTAAGTGGTTGCTAAATGACTCCGACGGGAATCGAACCCGTGTTACCGCCGTGAAAGGGCGATGTCTTAACCGCTTGACCACGGAGCCTTATATTCTAAAAAAGCTCCCCCAGTTGGACTCGAACCAACGACACCGCGGTTAACAGCCGCGTGCTCTACCGACTGAGCTATGGAGGAACATCCTTTTTTGAGGTATGCTGTTTCCATATACCTTCAAAACTGCATATACGATACATCCTTTTTTTGTTGTTCGCGATCAACCACATTCTCTCGGGGCAGCTTCCGGATCTCTCCTTCCGCTTTCCCTTAAGCTCTTTGGTCAAACCCTCGACCGATTAGTGACAGTCAGCTCCATACATTGCTGTACTTCCACCCCTGCCCTATCTACCTCGTCGTCTTCAAGGGGTC
>SAAH01000306.1 GCA_009929525.1 Clostridia bacterium
AATCCAGTTGTATCCTGCCGATGTTGTCCTTGTTTTAAGATTCCACTCAGAATCTACATTAAATTTTGTTTTATAGATAAGAGCCAAACTCCCGGTCGCTTCATATTTATCACTTATACTGAGTCCGAATTTCTCTACTTTCCAGGTAAATCTACTCCATATTTTCAGAGGGATTCTGTATGAAATTTCATCATTATTTGCAAAAAGAGAGAAGTTTCCGGCTTTCCATACCTTAATCTCCAGCTCTTTTTTCTCTTCTCCTGTGTTTTCATAAAGAAGCCCCTCAAATCTCCTGTTTACAGATCTCTCCAGCCCTTTAAGGTCAATTTCGGCAACAACAGGCAGAACAGATGGGGATGGAAGAAAAGCCTCTGGAGTATATGACTCCGGAGGCCCCTCTATCTTTAAAGCACTACCACAACTGCCCGCTATCAGCAGGGTAAGCAAATATGCCACCCATCCAATAATGCCCGGTCTGTGCATTGCTTCTCTCTGTTTTACTCTTTTACAGCTTTAATTCCGGGAAGTTCAATTCCCTCAAGATACTCCAGCATTGCTCCTCCACCTGTTGAGACATAGCTTACTTTGTCGGCATATCCCATTTGAGTAACTGCAGCTACAGAGTCTCCGCCTCCTACAAGTGTAAAGGCTCCTTTAGCGGTAACTTTGGCAAGAATCTCTGCTATCCTTAAAGTGCCATGTGCAAATTCCGGCATCTCAAATACTCCGGCAGGGCCATTCCACAGAATGGTTTTTGAAGAGTTTAGTATATCTTCCCATAGATTAAGTGTAGAAGGGGCAGCATCCATACCCATCCATCCATCAGGAATATTATAGATATCGCAAGTCTGCTTATTTGCCTCGTTACTGAATTTATCAGCCACAACAACCTCTCCGTCAAAGATAATATTAACCCCTTTTGCTTTAGCTTTCTCCAAAGTTGTAAGAGCAAGTTCCATCTGATCATCTTCACACAAAGAGAGACCAATTTTTCCACCCTTTGCCTTAGCAAATGTAAAGGCCATACCTCCACAAATAATCATGTTGTCTGCAACATCAAACAACTTCTCAATGATAGTAATCTTTGAAGATACCTTAGCTCCTCCAATAATTGCTGTTACAGGTTTGTCAGGTGAATGAAGAACTTTATCGATTGCTTTAATTTCACCCTCCATTACATAGCCAAACATTTTGTCCTGAGGGAAGTATTTTGCTATAAGAGCAGTGGATGCGTGGGCACGGTGTGCAGTG
>SAAH01000307.1 GCA_009929525.1 Clostridia bacterium
CAACCCTCTTGATGGAACATTTTCTCAACTTACATTTGAGAACAAGCACCTCCTTGATCAGATAACAATGGGAAGAGTTGAGGAGAGATGGATTAAGACTGTTGATAATAAGGATATGCATATGTGGGTTGTCTATCCTCCGGGTTTTGACTCCACAAAGGTTTATCCTGCATTGCTCTTCTGCCTTGGAGGGCCACAGGGAACTCTTAGCCAGGGATGGTCATATCGCTGGAACTTCCAGCTTATGGCTGCCAATGACTATATAGTTATCCTTCCAAACAGAAGAGGAACCACCGCCTTTGGACAGGAGTGGACAGATCAGATTTCAGGAGACTATCCTGGCCTGAATATGCAAGATTACTTCTCTTCAGTTAAAGAGATGAAAAAGGAGAAATTTGTGGGTAAAGTGGGTGCTGTGGGTGCTAGCTACGGTGGATATTCTGTATTCTACCTTGCCGGAATTCATAAAGGTATGTTTTCTGCATTTATTGCACATGCCGGCATCTTCAATCAGGAGCATATGTATATGACCACAGAAGAGATGTGGTTCCCGCACTGGGACAACGGTGGTGCACCATGGGACAATAACCCGGTTGCCAACAGGCACTATGCAAGCTCACCTCACAAACTTGTGAAAAACTGGGATACGCCTATCCTCATTACTCATGGTGAAATGGACTACAGAGTTCCTGTAGATCAGGGAATGGCTGCATTTAATGCTGCTCAGGCACTTGGTGTCCCTTCCGAATTACTCCTCTTCCCTGGTGAAAATCACTGGATTCTAAAACCACAGAACAGTATTCAATGGAACAGGGTATTCTACTCATGGCTTGATAAATGGCTTAAAAATTAATAAATTAACAGAATGAAAAGAATTATTACAATATCACTTGTACTTTTCTCAGTTGTATCTTTTGGTCAGAAAAAAGCTCTTGATCACTCCGTTTATGATAACTGGAAAAGTATAGGAGATATTCAGGTCTCAGACAACGGAAAGTACTCCGTTTATCAGGTGAATGCACAAGAGGGTGATGGATATCTTGTTGCTCTCAATCTCACAAACCTTCAGCAAAAAACATTTGAAAGAGGCACCTCTGCCAGAATAACTCCTGATGGCAGGTTTGCTACATTTTCTATTAAGCCTTTATTCATACAGACTAAAGAGGCCAGAATAAAAAAAAGCAAACCGGATCAGATGCCTAAAGATACTCTTGCCATTTACAATTTTGAAACAGGAGATCTCCGGAAATT
>SAAH01000308.1 GCA_009929525.1 Clostridia bacterium
AGCAAACTCCCTCACAGCAGAAGAAAAGAAACCTTTTGTAGAAGCAACAGCCAAGGTCTACCCGATGTTCGAAAAGGATCTCGGCAAGGATCTTATGGAGATTATCAAGAAGGTACAGAAGTAACATCCACACAGTATTACCGCTTCCGCCCGCTACGGCGGACGGAAGCGGCTTTTTTGCATTAAGAGGGGGTCGTACCTGCGATGGCTGTGAGTAAATTTTTTGATAATATTGAAGAGTACTTCTGTGTTTGGACAATGGCAATAATGACAGTTATAGTCTTTATTCAGGTCGTAATGAGATACGTTTTTTCAAACTCACTTTCCTGGAGCGAAGAACTGGCCCGTTTCATTTTTCTCTGGCTCTCCTGGATAGGCGCCAGTTACGCGGTCAAAGAAAGAAGCCACTTCAGAGTCGAAATGTTCGCAAATATGATAAAGGGGAAATCACGCATATATTTTGAATATATGATTTTGATAGTATGGTTCGTATTCAGCTTCTTTCTCGCATGGCAGGGAACTATGCTCCTGATATTCCTGCAGGAAACAGGGCAGGAATCAGCTGCGATGCAGATACCGATGACATGGCCATATGCCTCTGTTCCTATTGGATGTGCTCTGATGTGCACCCGTCTCATCGTCGAACTTTATAAGCTGTATAAAAACGGACTGCCTGCCCCCGCTATACAGGCAGCAGCATCGGCTGAATAGGGGGCGGGACAATGGAAGCTGTTATTCTTTTTTCTATACTGATAATCACAATAGCGTTAAGTATACCTATCGGAATAACTCTTGGACTTGCAACAGGGATCGCGATGTGGCTGACTTCTGACATCCCGATGATAATGCTCGCCCAGAAATCTGTTACAGGACTGGATTCCTTCCCTCTGCTGGCAATTCCTTTCTTCATACTGGCAGGAGCCCTGATGTGCAACGGAGGCATTTCCCGCCGGCTTGTAGCCCTTGCGGAGAGCCTCGTCGGATACATCGTCGGAGGCCTTGCTATGGTAACGGTCCTTGCGTGCATGTTCTTCGCTGCGATCTCCGGATCGGGACCGGCGACAGTCTCGGCTATAGGCTCCTTCATGATCCCCTCCATGAAAGAGAGGAAGTATGACGGGGGTTTTGCTGCAGCTATAACTGCGGCCGCCGGAACTATAGGAGTTATCATCCCTCCCAGCATCCCATTCGTCATCTACTGTGTAGTAGCTCAGTGCTCGATCGGGGACATGTTCATCGCAGGGATCATC
>SAAH01000309.1 GCA_009929525.1 Clostridia bacterium
CTCCGCGTATTTATGGAAAGGCAAAAGACCATACCGAATCTTCTTGCCCGAATGGGCATTGAAATCGCTGACAGCATTCCATACGAAGAGTTCAAAAAAAAATTTGCAAGAGGCAGTAATTGATCAGAATGTGCTTTTTTTATATTACTTTAGATGGCCCTCTCCCTGAGGAATCCAGCTGATCTGGACAACACGCCATGAGTGATTCCTCGAACGGTTTGCTATTCTAGAGCGGATGCTATGACAACCGTGACGTTGTCCTGATAAGGGTCGTTCTTCAACAATGTTTTCTCTATCAAGCGGCCTGCCCATTTCATCGGATCCGGGTAGTACGCGTCAATCATCTCATCCTCGGAAAGTTCCCTGTAAAGTCCGTCTGAACACAGCAGGACAGAATCTCCGGGTAAAATGCGCATTTTGCCGGATGAGACTTTCGTCACCTCCCAAAAGCTGACAAAGCTTGTCAGAGCATCTCTTTTTGAGTGTTTATCAGCAATGCTTTTGTCAATATCGCCTCTTGCCACGGCGGCATCGAGGACCTTCCCGTAAGTGTGATCCTCGTTCAGCTGTGTGATACTTTTGCCTGATATATGATAGATATGGCTGTCTCCGGCGGATATCCAAAAGAGCATGTCATCCTGTAAAGCTGCTGCGACTAAAGTGCACCCGCACTCCATTACTTTTCCTTTGGATACAATGAAATCCAACAGGGCTCTATTTGCGTCCCGAAGTGACTTAAGCAATGCGCCGTGGATATCAGAGATCCGTTTCTCACTCATGATGGAATTTTTTACGGCATCACAGGTGATCTGCGCCGCCTCTTTTCCGCAAGGAAGACCACCGATCCCGTCACAAACGACAAGAAGTCCCGGATTAGATCCGTCTGTCCGGCAAGGGTCTGAAACATAAAAGTCATCCTGCTGCTCTTTTCGTTTTCCTATGTCCTGAGCGGAACCAAACAATAATTTCATTTTTTTATACCCCGCAAATAATAATGTGACTCAAGGAGAATTATAACTCAAAACATAATGTCGGTAATTATGGATTTGCCCTTATGGGGGAGAACCCTGCATAGAGTTAAAGCCTGACAGGATAGATCCCGAATAGGTTTATTTTACAGAGGTATCTTGCAGCCATGGCAGATAGATGTTTTTTTTTGCACTGTCCGGCACAAAAGAACCAAGAGTTCCTTGTTATTATAAATTTCTGTTGACTCTTTACAATAAAATGTCAAGGTATTAGTATTTAC
>SAAH01000162.1 GCA_009929525.1 Clostridia bacterium
TCACAATACTGTCTTTTCATTTTTTTCAAAAATAGGACAGATTGGTACTTTAGAAGAAGTTATCTCTTTTGAAATTACATTTTGCGGAAACTCAAGTACACTGCTGGATCATTACGGGCTTTCTGTTCCCAAAAACTATCCAGAGTTTTTGGCTTGTTGTGAAGAACTGAAGAAGAATGGACTCATTCCGATCCAGGGTTGCGGTGATACCGCAGCATATGGTTTGGGGCTTGCACCGGCGGCCAATGCAGTTGTACATGATGAAGAAGCACTTGAAAAAATGAAGCTGGCAGAAGCTGGGGTGAGTGAAGAATTTCGGGATACGCTCAGCAAAATTTATACGATAGAGACCCAGCGTTATTTTGATTATAAGGCGGTGGAGGCAGGTGGATTTTTCCTCAGTACAAATGAGATCGGACAGGTGGAAAGTTTTCTTGGGATTACAACGGATAAAGATACATTTGAGACGATCAAGCCGGAGAATAATTATGGATATGCAGCATTTTTTCCATATATCAGTTCGACAGAAACCCTGATCCAGTCATTGATCGATGAATATAAGCTTGATACAAAAGTCGAATTTATCTGCTCCCCTTTCAATGAGGAGGGGGAAAACAGTCCGGTTTATATTACACCGTATTTCGGGATCTGTGCCAACAAAAATAGTGAGGATCTGACGTGGATCCGGGAGTTCGTAAACTTCCTTTTCCAGAAAGAAAATAATGAAACCTATGCATCAGAAGCCTCGATCATCCCGAACTCCACAGATGCTCTTCAGATTGTAGCTGACAAATATGGAGTAGATGTGGAAACGGATGTTACGCTATGCGGACAAATACGTTTTTCGGATGAATATAATGGATATTCACCGCTTGCTGCGGCACTCAAAGATACAATGAAAGGCAGTGCACAAAAGTACATGGTGAATCTGAATAAAGATGCAGATGGAAACCCTCAATATGAAAAAGATGAGTCGGGTAAAGAATTCTTGTACATGGGTAATGAAGAAACAAAGGTATACAAAGAATATGTGGGAGAAGAAGATACTGCAATGCCGGGATATGCTTTTTGCACATTGGATTACTATCTGAATACTCTTGAAAATGAGTTTGAGAACTATAGGGTGGGGTAAAGATGCAGGGGAAAATGAGAAAACGATCAATTACCATAGTGGTGGTTATTATATTGAATATGACACTGATCATGGGTGTCGTTTTTTCTGTGCTTGCAGCATTTGAGAATTCCAGGAAGGTATCTTTTTCACAAAATATCGAAAATGTCCGGACTCTGACCAATGCTTCAGCTAATAAAGTGGAACTGGAACTCCTTCATCATACACAGGAACTGACATACGTTGGAAATTATGTCAACAATTATAATGGTGTGGGAATGTCGCTTGAAGAGATACAGGATTATTTTAAGGAATACTATCTGCCCGAGGAGGTATCCTCCTGGCAGTTGGTTGAAAAAACAGTGGACCATGCAGGTACTTCAGGAGAAGCGTTCCCAGCTATTTCATTATGTGGTGAAGAGACAGAGCATTTTGGCTATAATGCGAAGGCATATCCGGAGCTTGCAAGGATATTTGGCATTGCAGATGAGGACACGGAAGGTGTGATCCGGTATACCAGCGAATTCACGGATTCGTCATCAGGCCATGGAAAATCGTCTGCAATAACGACGACACTGAGAGTAAGAAATGGAAATAGTTACGAGTACAGGACGCTGATGTATCTTGTGGGCAGTCATTATATCAACCAGCTGATATCAAGTAATAATGATGTTGATTCGTGGAATTTCTTTGATTATTCTAATATTATTATAGATGATGAAGGAAAATATGTGATTTCCAACAGTTATTTTCAGGGGACGAATTTCATGAAATATATTGCACTTTATAACGAAGACTTTTCGGATGAAGATGCGGATGAGATATGCAAAAAGCTTCAGGAAGAAGACTATTATGATGTTTTGTATTATCAAAATAACAAAGGGGAGGAGTGCGCATACACGATTGTTCCGGTTCAAGACAGTAACTGGCATATTCTGAGTATTGTACCCTTATCCTCATTTCATAATACATATGATTTCAGTTATGATTTCCTGGAATTTGCGTTGGTACTTGCAGCGTTGTTTGTTGTTGATGTATTGGTTGTCCTGATCACTAACCGCAGGCTCCGGCAGCTGACAAAGGAAGCGAGACAGGCGAACGAAGCAAAATCACAGTTTTTATCATCCATGTCCCATGATATCAGGACTCCGATGAACGCAATTATTGGTATGACGGTCATTGCCCAAAAGCAATTGGAAGAAAAAAATATTGATCGCGAAGCAGTAAAAGAGAGTATCAAAACGATTGGATTATCGGGGAACCATTTGCTTCATCTGATCAATGATATCTTGGATATTACGAAGATAGAGAGTGGGAAGGCAGTGCTTCATCTGATGGATTTTTCGATTACAGAGATGATCGAGAAGATCGTGGAGATATGCCAGCCAACCGTGAAAGAAAAGGATTTTGTCGTGGAAACAAAGTTCATAGATATCCGTCATAAGTTTGTTACGGGAGATTCGCTGCGGGTAAATCAGATTTTTGTAAATATTTTGTCCAATGCATTGAAATATACAGAGCCGGGAGGCAGGATCACAATCGAGCTTACAGAAAAAGCAGTTGCAGAACAAACAGACAGGGCACGTTATATTTATCGGGTTTCGGATACAGGGATTGGAATGTCTCCGGAATTTGTTGACACTATTTTTGAAAGATTTACGAGGGCAGTTGACACAAGGATCAACACCGTAGAAGGTACCGGACTGGGAATGGCAATCGTCAAACAGCTTGTAACAATGTTAGGGGGATCTGTCAACGTGGAGTCGGAAGAGAATGTTGGAACTGTGTTTACGGTTGAACTGGAATTTTCAATTGCACAGGAGATTGTGAAAACAGAAACAGATAAAAGAAATGAAATAGTGAAAAAAGATAAATTTGAAGATATGAGAATACTTGTAGCGGAAGATAATGAGACGAACTGGAAAGTTATAAGAAAGATTTTGAGTTTCTATGGTGTAAACCCTCAAAGAGCAAAGAATGGAGAGGTCGCGGTAGATATGCTGCAGGAAGCAGAGGACGGTTACGATATTATCTTGATGGATATCCAGATGCCAGTCATGAATGGATATGAGGCTACAAAGCGGATCCGCACTCTTTCGGATACAAAAAAAGCATCTGTGGCAATCTATGCTATGACTGCGGACACATTTACAGAGGATATAAAAAAATGTGAAGAGGCAGGCATGAATGGTCACCTGCAAAAACCAATTGAGGTGGAGAAGCTGGTTGCAGTGCTGAGGAAGATCAGTTCGGGGAGGCACAGATAGAATATTGAAATTAAACAGGAAGCAATATGGCACAAATGCTTGCGGATTGTTTGAAATTATGGTAGCATTTTCAGATGGAAAGAAAGTGGACATCTGATGGCAGCAGACAGAATGTTCATGATATATCTAGATGAGGTATTTTGTCACTGATATGGCTTGTTGCTTATCAGGACATCGAATAAAATCAGAATTTGCGGAGGAAAGCATTATGAGTGAAAAAAATATTATTCTTACTGGAGATCGTCCTACAGGACGTTTACATCTTGGACATTATGTGGGCTCTTTGAAACGACGCGTAGAATTACAGAATTCGGGGATGTTTGATCAGATTAATATCCTGATCGCCGATGACCAGGCTTTAACAGATAATGTGGCAAACCCTGGGAAAATACGTGACAACATTGTTAATGTTGTTTTGGATTATTTGTCAGTTGGCATTGATTCTGCAAAATCAACGATCTGTATCCAATCTGCAATACCTGCACTGCATGCACTGACCTTTTATTATATGAATCTTGTGACAACAGCACGCCTTTCCCGAAATCCAACTGTAAAGGCTGAGATAAAAATGCGTGGATTTGCAGATGAGGGACTTCCTACGGGATTCTTTGCTTATCCGGTATCTCAGGCAGCAGATATCACAGCGTTCAATGCGAATGTAGTCCCTGTAGGTGAAGATCAGCTTCCGATGATCGAGCAAACCCGGGAAATTGTGGAAAAGTTCAATTCTATCTATGGAGAGACACTGATCATACCAAAAGCCATGATACCAGAGAATGAGATACAGCGTCGTTTGCCGGGCGTTGATGGCAAAGCCAAAATGAGTAAGTCATTGGGAAACTGTATTTATCTGTCCGATGATTCTAAGACGATCAAAAAACAGGTAAATGGAAAGATGTTTACAGATCCTCTGCATCTTCGCGTTGAAGATCCGGGACATATAGAGGGAAATGTGGTATTTGCTTATCTGGATGCACTTTGTACCAATGATCATTTTGATGAGTATCTTCCAGACTATAAGAATCTGGAGGAAATGAAAGACCATTATCGTCGCGGTGGATTAGGCGACGGAACCTGTAAAAAGTTTCTGATCAATGTGCTTGAAGAAACTTTGAGTCCGATCCGCACCGAGCGGGCTAAGTGGGAGAAAGATATCGAAGCTGTTTATGATATCATGCAGGAAGGCACTGCAAAGGCAGTAGAAACGACAAATGAAACCCTTGCCCGTGTTCGCAGTGCAATGAGAATCAACTATTTTGAGAATCGTATGATCGTAAAAGAGTGGGAAGCCCTTTTAAAACAGACGAAACTTTAATCGGAGTGAAAACCTCTGCATAAACTGTAAAAACAGGTATGCAGAGGTTTTATCTTGAGAGATTATATAGAAGAGCGGGCCGTGGAGATAGCAAACTTTATCATAGAAAACAGTGCTACTGTGCGGCAGACGGCGAAGAAGTTCGGCGTATCCTAGTCTATAGTACATATGGTAGTAACAAAATAGAACGGTTTGTTTGGTTAGTAAAATAAGAGAATAGAAAGTAGTATTCTAAGCTGGAACTTTTTTGGTTTCAGCTTTTTTTAGAGAATAAAAAAGACAAATAAACATATAATTATCCTAGGTGAGAAAAATGCTACATGAAGCAAAAAAATGTAATGGAGGGCGAGATGGAGATTAAAAGAGATTTGTATTTGAATAAACTTGTATCTAAGAAGCACAATGGATTGATAAAAGTGGTAACAGGAATTAGGCGTTGTGGAAAATCCTATTTACTCTTTCATCTCTTTAAAAACTATTTGTTGGAAGGAGGTGTTTCAAAAGACCATATTATCGAAATGGCATTTGATTCATTTGAAAATATGAAATATCGTGATCCAAACGTGTTGTATCCGTATATGAAAAGTTTGATTGTCGATGATGAGCAGTATTATGTTCTATTTGATGAAGTCCAATTGCTGGGGGAATTTGAAGCTGTGCTGAATGGGCTTATGCGCATTCCCAACGTAGATGTCTATGTGACAGGTAGTAATGCGAAATTTTTATCAAAAGACATCATTACGGAATTTAGAGGACGTGGGGATGAGATGCACATGAATCCACTTTCGTTTCAAGAGTTCATGTCGGTGTATGCAGGAAATAAATACGATGGATGGAACGAATATATTTTATATGGAGGACTTCCATCCGTAATGCAATTATCTTCACCTGAAGAGAAGATTGATTATTTGAAAAACATTTTTGACGAGACATATATTAATGATATTGTCGGACGGCATAAAGTGAAGAAGCGAGCAGAATTAGAAGAACTATTAAACATTCTGGCATCAAATATTGGTTCGCTTACCAATCCCAAGAAGTTGTCTGATACATTTAAATCTGTGAAAAGAGTAAACATAAGTCAGAAAACAATAAGAAATTACTTAGAGTATTTGTCTGATTCGTTCTTAATATCATCAGCCTATCGATATGATATCAAAGGGCGAAAATATATTGGAACGCCTATGAAATACTATTATACAGATATGGGGCTTTGCAATGCCCGCATTAATTTTAGGCAGCTGGAAGATACACATACAATGGAGAACGTTATTTATAATGAGTTGATTACCCGTGGATTCAATGTCGATGTGGGGGTCGTTACTGTACAGAAGAGAGATTCCAATGGGAAAATGACCAGAAAACAGTTGGAAGTGGATTTTATATGTAATAAAGGTTCCAAAAGGTTTTATATTCAATCGGCATTGGCGTTGCCAACGAAAGAGAAGAAGGAGCAGGAACAGAGATCGCTGATGAAAATTGATGACTCTTTTAAAAAAATAATTATCACAAAGGACATGCCGGCGCCAACATACAGTGAAGATGGAATACTTATCATGGGCATCTATGATTTTATGTTGAATGAGGATAGCATGGAAAGAATGTAGGAAGTGGTTGTTGCAAAAATTGCAATACCCACTCCGCATGGAGCAATAGAAAATTGAGGAGCTTTATTATCAGAATCTGGATTATTTGGAGTGCTCTTATCGAGCAGGAGTGTTGTTGGATAAAAAATATTTAAGAGTACGGAAGAGAGGCGGGAGAAACATATGGAGTATGAAAAAGAAGCCTAAATAATTTGTACTAACTTCAAACCACCTCTGCATAAACTGTAAAAACAGGCATGCAGAGGTTTTATCTTGAGAGATTATATAGAAGAGCGGGCCGTGGAGATAGCAAATTTTATCATAGAAAA
>SAAH01000310.1 GCA_009929525.1 Clostridia bacterium
TAAAACCACACTCGCAGAAACTATGATGTTCGAAGGTAAAGTCATTGACCGCAGGGGTTCCATTGAAGCGAAAACTACAGTCAGCGATAATTCCGAAATTGAACAGATTTATCAACGCTCCATATATCCTACTCTTTTATATACGGAGTTTATGGATCATAAGCTCAATATTATCGACACTCCGGGGTCGGATGATTTTATTGGCGGCGTAATCTCTGCCTTTAAAGTTGCTGATACAGGGGTGATGATAGTGAATGCCCAGCAGGGAGTGGAAGTAGGCACTGAAATTCTAGCCAGATATGCCGTTAAGCATAAAAAACCACTTATAATTGGAGTAAACCAGCTTGATCATGAGAAGGCAAACTGGGAAAACGCAATAGATACACTTAAACAGGCTTTCGGAAACAAGATAATTACCGTTCAGTTCCCTGCCGAGACAGGCCCGGGCTTCAACTCATTCGTAGATGTGCTAAAGATGAAAAAGTACCTCTTCAAGGACGATAACGGTACAAGAGAGGAGATGGAAATTCCTGCGGATATGATGGATAGAGCCGAGGAACTTCATCAGGCACTGGCAGAGATGGCAGCCGAGAATGATGAAAACCTGATGGAAATTTTCTTCGACAAGGGAAAGCTGACAGAAGATGAAATAAGAAGCGGCCTCAGGATTGGATTGGAGAAAGGTGAGATTATGCCTGTTTTCTGCTTGTCCGGGAAAAAGGATATAGGTGTCAAGAGGCTAATGGAGTTTATTATAAACGTGGCGCCAGCTCCTGACAAGACTGTCCAGACACTCAAGGACGGGACAACTGTTCCATGCGATGCTGCCGGACAGGCTTCAATCTTTATATATAAGACTGCTGTAGAGCAACACCTGGGAGATGTATCATTCTTCAGGGTAATGTCCGGAAAACTTACAGAGGGGATGGATGTTACAAATCCCGAGAATGGCTCGAAGGAGCGTATTTCCGCCATATATGCTGTTGCAGGTAAGAAAAAGGAGAAGGTTTCAGAGATGTTGGCAGGAGACATAGGATGTACCGTCAAGCTGAAATCTGTCAAGACAAACCAGACACTTAACGGTGGAAGCAAAGAGTGGGCATTCGAGGAGATTGTATTCCCACCTTCGAAGTTCCGTACAGCCATCAAGGCAAAAGTTGAAAAAGACGAGGAGAAACTCGGTGAAATCCTTAACAGGGCACACGCAGAGGATCCTACAATAGTCATAGAGTACTCAAAAGAG
>SAAH01000044.1 GCA_009929525.1 Clostridia bacterium
CACAATACTGTCTTTTCATTTTTTTCAAAAATAGGACAGATTGGTACTTTAGAAGAAGTTATCTCTTTTGAAATTACATTTTGCGGAAACTCAAGAAAATCATTGTTTCATAGCTCAGTCACGAATCATCTCCCGATGTTTTTTTCCACGTTCTCCTGCCTGCAGGTTATTATCGCATTGCTATTTTTTATTATTTGCTTTTCCGTTCTTCCTTTCATCCATCAGATCATAGAGTTTCGAAAGTGCATCACTGATACCGCCCACCTGGTCGATTAGGCCTTCTTTCACTGCTTCCACACCGTCAAGCATCGTGCCAACATCTTTTACAAGAAGTGAGGTGTCCAGCATCAGTTCCTCTATTCTTTTTTGAGACACCCGTGAGTGCTCCGCGATAAAGTGAGTGATCCGGTCCTGCGTTTTTTCCATATTTCTATAAGTCTGCATCACTCCGATAAACATTCCATTCGTCCTAACCGGATGGATGACCATAGTGGCACTGGGGACGATAAAGCTGTAATCCGACGATACTGCTAATGGAACACCGATGGAATGTCCGCCGCCAAGCACCAGTGATACCGTTGGCTTACTAAGGGATGCGATCATCTCCGCAATGGCAAGTCCTGCCTCCACATCTCCGCCTACTGTATTGAGCAAAATAAGGAGGCCTTCCACATTCTCATCATCCTCCATTGCTGCAAGACGCGGCAGGATTTCCTCATATTTTGTGGCTTTTGCCCGTTCTCCCAAAGCTTCATGGCCTTCAACCTCGCCAATGATCGATAAAAGCTGAATCTTCCTCTCAAGTTTGGAAACATTTTCTGTTTTTTCTTTTTCTGCCATAATATCTATATACTCCTTTTTATGATGTAGGATAAAGTTTGCAAAACATATCGTGCCACTTTATACAGCTGCTTCGTGCACTTACTTAAAGAGGCTGTTATAGACAGTATGTACAAAATCAAAAAAATTATGATATAAAATGTAATCTCCTTTAATATAAAAAAGACGCTGCAATCCCACAAGAATCAGCGTCTTTTTTATATATTTTGTTCAGCCAGCACTCCAAAACCATATGGCTGTTTGTTTTTTATTCATCCCAGTTGTGATAAACTGCCTGAACATCATCATCCTCATCCAAAAGATCCAGAGTTTTTTGAAGGCTCTTTACTGCTGCTTCGTCTGTCAGTTCTACATAGTTCTGAGGAATCATAGTTACTTCAGCCTCTGCCATCACGATACCTTCTTTTTCCAGTGCTTCTCGTACTGCTGAAAAATCATCCGGATCCGTTATGATTTCAAAGCAGTCTTCTTCCTCTGAAAAATCTTCTGCACCTGCATCCAATGCGATCATCATAAGGTCATCTGCTTCCAGTTCACAGTCCTCTTTTGCAACAATGATCTGACCCTTTTTATCAAACATGAAGGATACACAGCCTGGAGTTCCAACATTTCCATTCCCTTTTGTAAATGCACTTCTTACGTTTGCTGCAGTTCTGTTCTTATTATCTGTCAGTGTATCCACAATAATGGCAATACCATTTGGTCCATATCCTTCATATGTGATCACTTCATAATTATCTGCATTGGCATCTCCGGCTGCACGTTTGATTCCACGGTCAATGGTATCATTCGGCATATTATTTGCCTTTGCCTTCGCAATAACATCTCGAAGTCTGCTGTTATTTTCCGGATCAGCTCCGCCTTCTTTCACTGCGATCACGATCTCTCGTCCAATAATTGTAAAAATCTTTCCCTTTTTTGCATCATTTTTTTCTTTCTTATGCTTGATATTGGCAAATTTTGAATGTCCTGACATGTTAATTCTCCTCTTCTACTGTATTTTTCTCAACTCTTAATTTTTGAATGATATTATTTTCCACAGAAAGGATCTGGAAACAATATCCATTTGCATTTATCTCTTTATCTTCCTCCGTTGGTATATGTTCCAACAAAGAAGTAAGATATCCATTTAATGTTTCAAATTCGTGCTCGCCCAAATCGATTCCAAGAACTTCTTCCACATCATCCAGCGGAGTAAGTCCATCCATCAATATACTTTCGTCAAACTGAGGCTGGATAAAATCTTCAGACTCGTCATACTCATCTAATATATTTCCAACGATTTCTTCCAGGATGTCTTCCATTGTCAACAGCCCTGCTGTCTGTCCATATTCATCTACTACAATCGTCATATGTACTTTCTTCATCTGCATGGACTTAAATATGGAATCTATATTTCTGGTTTCGGGAATAAATGTTATAGCTCTGATAAGTTTTGGAATCTGCATCAGTGCTTTATCCTGAAATCCTCTTCTCATCTGATGCATCATGGCATCCTTTATATGAACAAAGCCAATGATGTTATCCACGTCTTCATGATATACAGGATATCTGGAGTTACTGTGGGCGGACATAAACTGCACCGCCTCCTCCAATGTCATTTTCTCATCAAGTACATTCATATTTTTACGATGGGTCATAATATCTTTGGCGGCCTTGTCACTGAACTCCATGATATTCTGGATCATCTCAGCTTCACTTTCCTGAATGACTCCCTGCTCATGTGCTTCATCTACAAGATCAATGATCTCGTCTTCCGTCACATCATCTCCCAGATGCATCGGATCAACACCAAAGCATCGAATGACCAGATTTGATATCAACACGATCAGTTTTGTAAGAGGTTTTAATATCACAACCACCATACTGATCACAGGCAAGAGATGATACGCACTTTTCTCTGCATGATGCCCACATACCTTTTTAGGCACGAAGATCCCTAACGAAACCATCAAGATCAAACTTACCAAAATCACGAGAACTACCACTGCTGCAGATAATGCAGCCTGATCGATTCTCTCACTTATTTCGGTTTTCAGCAAAAGGCTGGTAAAATATCCTGAAAATCCTCTGATCAGCCCATAGCCAACCAGTACACTAAGCAGGGATGATATCACTTGGATCGTATTTACCAGTTCTCCTGGTTTTTCCAGCATTTTCATCAGCTGGATACTTTTTTTATTTCCCTGCTCGGCGGCTTTTTCTACTTCTCCCTCGTTGATATGTTGGATGGCAGAACCAAAACCGTAAAAAATGCTGTTAACTATTATAAAAACAAGAAATATGATACACCCGGCTAACGGGCTGTCTCCACTTTCCATATATACTCCTTTTTCCTTTGTACCGGACTTAACCCAGTTTATATCCTTACAGAATATAACACCTTCAGCTTCATTCGTCAAGAAGCAGCTGTCAATCCTCCGTAACAGATCCGGCCTTCAGCTGTACCTGTTACAGCCTCCTTCGATTATGTAGGAAGTTCCAGGCTTATTTTCAGTGCCCGGTTTACCTGCACCAACACGTCCTGATCCAAATGGCAGACTTTATCCTTTAGTCTCTGCTTATCTATCGTCCGCAATTGTTCGAGCAGTATCACTGAGTCCCGGACAATATTATAGGACGATGCATCTATCTCAATATGCGTCGGCAATTTTGCTTTATTCATCTTTGATGTGATAGCCGCACAGATAACCGTTGGGCTATGCTTATTTCCCACATCATTTTGTATGATCAATACTGGCCGGATACCACCCTGTTCACTTCCAACTACCGGGCGAAGATCCGCGTAAAAGATGTCTCCACGTCTTATATTCACACAATTCACACTCCGATTCCTATGTTCTGTCAGGAATTCCTGATATCTACAGTATTTCCATATTCCTCGGATGTATTCGAATTGTTTTTGATATTCTTATTTACTGGCGATCATATACTCTTGGCACACGCTTACTGATACAGCATAAAAATTCATAGGGGAATCTTCCTGATAATGCTGAAAGCTCCTCAATTGATATTACTGCATCCTGGTCATGTCCCAGCAGTGTTACCTCATCCATACATTCCACTCCTGGAATATCTGTAACATCTACCATAAACTGATCCATACATACCCTTCCAAGAATATTTGCCTTTTTTCCATGGATCAATACATATCCTTTATTGGAGAGTCCCCGGGGATATCCATCTGCATACCCCACCGGGATCGTAGCGATTTTCGTCTTCTCCCTTACTGTAACGTATGTCCCGCCATAACTTACGCCTACCCCTGCCTCCACGTCTTTTACATAAGAAACATGGCTTTTCAATTCCATTGCCGGTCTTAATATAACCCCTGGATTCACCACTTCATCTGAAGGTGCTACCCCATATATCGTGATTCCCGGACGGACAGCATCCATATCTCCCTCACGATGCCACAGGATACCTGCGCTATTATTACAATGGCGTACAGGAATATTTATTCCATGTTCCAAAAGAAGCTGCAAAAATTCATTGTATGTTCTAAACTGTTCTCTTGCATATTCAAGATTACTTTCGTCCGCTCTGGCAAAATGCGTGAACATCCCCTCAATCTTGAGATTCGGCAGCTTACTGATATGTACGATTTCCTCCAGGCTCTCTTTTGGATTTCGAAAGCCTATCCGGGTCATTCCTGTATCAACAGCCAGATGGATGGGCAATACTTTGTTTTCCTTTCGTGCAGCTTCGGACAGTTCCATAGCCATCTTCAGACTAAATACAGCCGGACGTATCTCTTCTTTTACCAGTTCGCGATAATCCTCTGGGAAAGCGAATCCCAATATAAGTATGGGCTTATCGATTCCATTGGTACGAAGCTCATATGCTTCTTCCGATGTGGCTACTGCAAATCCCCATATGTAATCTTTTTCCTGCATCATGGAAGCTATTTTTACAGCTCCATGCCCATAAGCATCTGCCTTGACCACTGCAATCATACGAGTTCCCGGCGTCAGGTTTTTTCTCATATTTTCAAAATTTTCTTCTATTGCTTTCAAATTAATCGCAGCATATACTCTATCGTGCTTCTTTGTCATCATAACTTCCTCCAATAGTTTCCATAAACGCTTCTGGAATGGCTTCCAGTATATCTGATGCCATCATTGAACGCTCTCCCTTTTTCTTTTTTGCCAGATCTCCTGCCAGACCATGCAGCCAGACACCCATAGCCGCTGCCTCGTCCTGATCGAGTCCCTGGGCCAGCAAGGATGCGATGATTCCGGTTAGTGTATCACCAGATCCTGCCGTCGCCATACCGCTGTTTCCAGTGAGATTCAGATAAAATCGCTTATTTGATCCACTGCAGGCAGTCAGTGTTCTCGCGTCTTTCATGACTATGGTGATATTTTCCGGACATTTTTCCCGAAAATCTTTTAGCCTTGTGATTGGATCCGCCTTTAACTCTTCTATCCCTATGCCTGACAGTCTGGACATTTCACCCATATGTGGTGTCAATATACATAGACGTTTCCCTTTTACTAACATGTTTACATCTTCACTTACTATATTAATTCCGTCCGCATCCAGTATCAAGGGTTTATCGGAAGGAGTTTTCAGCAAGTGCTCTATGATCCAGTAAGAAATCTCAGATTTTCCAAGACCTGGTCCCGCCACCTGTACGTCTGACCATCGGCAGGCACCTTCTAAAGCCGTTAAGACAGCCTGCCGATCTTCCTCTTTTCGATAAGTAGTCAGCATCGCCTCCGGAAACTGCTGCTGAAGTATGATCCGATTGCTCTCCTCTGTAAATATCATAACCATGCCTGCACCGCCAAGAAGACAGGCTTTTGCTGAAAAATATGCTGCCCCGCTCATATTGTGGCTGCCTGCTATGATAAGTACTTTTCCAAATGTTCCTTTATTTCCATCCTGAGTCCGTTTGGGAAGTCTTTCCATATCTTTTATTTCCAGTGCGTATATCTCATTTTCCTCTGACTCTTTTTGTTCATAGATACCTATATCCTTTACGATCACATCCCCTGCATAGAAAGCTCCAGGATACAGATACAGTCCTGCTTTTCCATAAGCAAATGTTACCGTTTTTGCCGCCTTGACAGCTATCCCTCGCACCTGCCCGGATGCTGCATCAATACCGGAGGGGATATCCACGGAAAGAACCGGAGCTTTAGAATTATTGATCCGTTCTATCAGTTCCACATATTTGCCTGTGATGTCTCTACTCAGGCCCACACCAAATACAGCATCTACGATAGTAGTATATTCATCGGGCTCAAAGTTATTAACATGTACAACTCCATAATTTTCTGCAATTTTCCACTGCACTCTGGTTTCTTCTGTAAATGATTCCATTTTACCAGCCATATAGATATCGATTTTTATCCCTCGCAGACTCAATATTCTTGCCATAGCTATTCCATCGGCGCCATTATTTCCAGAACCGCAGATCACCAATACATGGCTCAGGTCAAATCCCTTCTCCAACTCACAAACTGCCGCTAAAGCCGCCCGCTCCATAAGCACCAGTGATGGGACACCCATGTCTGATATCGTATACTGATCCAACGCTTTCATTTGTAATCCAGTAACAATTTTCTTCATAACTACTCCTTTATAAGCCCGGATTTCGGCTGACTCAAAGAGAAAACTGCTGCCCTCCGGCAGCAGTCTCCATTCCTACTCTTGTTTATGATCTTTCTCATAACGGCTGAGATTATATGACAACCGCATTAAACTCTCAGATAAATGTACATTTTCTACAATTACATCTGAGGGCATCGACAGGTTCAGATCTGTATGAGAAAAATTCCAGATAGCTTTGACCCCATTGTCAACAAGCACTTTTGCCATCTCTAAAGCCTTTGATTTTGGAAGTGTCAATGTGGCGATCTCCACATTGTGTTTCTGTATAAATTGAGGCAGCTCATCTATCATCCGTATCTCCAAGCCGCGTACAGATACACCCTTCAGTACTGGATTCACATCAAATATACCAATCAGTTTAAATCCCTGTTTCTCAAACTGTGTATAATTGGCAAGTGCCTGACCCAGATTACCGGCACCAACAATGATCATATTATGGGTTTGATCCAGTCCCAGAATCTTTGCAATCTCCGAATGAAGATATTTTACATTATACCCATAACCCTGCTGGCCAAAACCACCAAAATTATTCAGATCCTGGCGGATCTGTGAGGCAGTCACCTTCATTCTTCCACTAAGGTCATTGGATGAAATCCGTTCCACGCCATCCTCTATCAATTCTCCCAAATATCTATAATATCTGGGAAGCCGTTTTATGACAGCTCTTGAAATATCTTTCTCCTCCACGATGATGTTCCTCCTACATCTGTAACTAGTATCATTATAATTAAATGTGAAAACATTGTCAAATAAATGTTACGTTAAGCCTCCTGTATTGCAAATAAACTTCTTGATTTCCAGTGTTTTTCTTGCAGATTTTGCGATTTCATGTATAATAATCGATAGAACTGGCCACAAAGGAGGTTTTTCATGATTCTATCATGTCAAAATATTAGCAAATCATTTGGTACAAACGAAATATTAAAAAACGCATCCTTCCATCTGGAAGAACGGGAAAAAGCTGCTCTCATAGGTCCTAACGGAGCCGGAAAATCCACCTTGTTGAAAATCGTCATGCAGGAAATGAGTTCCGATTCCGGAGAAATCATCATTTCCAAAGGAAAAACGATCGGATATCTCGCTCAGCATCAGGAACTGACCAGCGGCAGGAACATCTATGATGAATTATTGAGTGTAAAACAATATATTCTGGACATGGAAGATAGAATACGTTCTCTAGAACAGGATATGAAGATTTTTACAGGAAAAGAACTGGATGCTCTTCTCGCAGATTATTCCCGCCTCACCCACCAGTATGAACTGGAGAACGGATATGCCTGCCGAAGCGAAGTAACTGGTGTATTAAAGGGTCTTGGATTTACCGAAGATGAATTTTCAAAAGAAGTGGATACCCTTTCCGGGGGGCAAAAAACACGTGTGGCTCTTGGCCGCCTGCTTTTATCAAACCCGGATATCATCCTTCTGGATGAGCCTACCAACCACCTGGACATGGATTCCATCGCCTGGCTGGAAACTTATCTGATGAACTATAAGGGAGCTGTATTCATCGTATCCCATGACCGCTATTTTCTTGATAAAGTTGTCACCAAGATTGTAGAGATCGATCATGGCAATGTACGGATGTTTATGGGAAATTATTCTGCATATGCCGACAAAAAAGCAATGATACGTGATGCAGAATACAAAGCCTGGGTAAACCAGCAGCAGGAGATCAAACATCAGGAAGAGGTCATCACCAAACTCAAATCTTTCAATAGAGAAAAGTCGATCAAACGGGCTGAAAGCCGTGAAAAAATGCTTGATAAGATCGAAGTCCTCGACAAGCCCCTGGAAGATACTTCCCAAATGCATCTTTCCCTCTCACCGCATATCACAAGTGGAAATGATGTTCTTACCGTTACAGAACTTTCCAAGGCATTTCCACAGCAGCAGCTATTTAGCAATGTGGATTTTTCCATCAAGCGTGGAGAACGTGTCGCTATCATTGGTGCCAACGGAACAGGAAAAACTACGATTCTTAAAATCATAAACGGGCTGCTCTCCCCTGACAGCGGTCAGGTTGAACTTGGGAGCAAAGTGCAGATTGGTTATTACGATCAGGAACACCATGTGCTCAATATGGAAAAAACCATCTTTGAAGAGATATCAGATGACTATCCATATCTTACTAATACAGAGATACGTAATGTTCTTGCTGCTTTTCTTTTCACCGGGGATGATGTATTTCAGCTGATCAGTACATTGAGCGGCGGCGAACGAGGGCGGGTATCTCTTGCAAAACTTATGCTTTCTGAAGCCAACTTTCTGATTCTTGATGAGCCGACCAACCATTTGGACATCACTTCCAAAGAGATTCTGGAGCAGGCCTTGACCCATTACACAGGAACAGTTCTTTATGTTTCTCATGATCGTTATTTTATTAATCAGACTGCAACCCGTATCCTAGAGCTGACAAATCTGGCCATGGTCAATTATATCGGCAATTACGATTATTATCTTGAAAAAAAAGAAGAATTAACTCAGATCTATGCTCCTGACCTTCAGGCGGATGAGACAGATGAAACATCTGATTCTTCAACCAAACTGGACTGGAAACAGCAAAAAGAAGAACAGGCTCGTCTTAGAAAACGTGAAAATGATTTGAAAAAGACAGAGGCAGAGATTGAAAAACTTGAGGCCCGTGACAAAGCAATTGATGAAGAAATGGCTTTGCCGGACATTGCAGTAAATGTCGCCGAATGTGTACGGCTCTCAAAAGAGAAAGCCGAACTGGCACTGGAATTAGAAAAACTATATGAAAAATGGGAGGAGCTGGCATAATGCCGCTCCTCTTAAAATTTGAGAAACTTTTCTATATCAAGCTGTCCCCATCCCTGTTGATTTCTTGTGTATCCAAGATCTATGGCTGCTTCTTTAAGAAGCATCTTGATTTCCACATTTTTTAAATGAGGATCTTTTTCCAATGCAAGTGCGATTGCACCAGATACTTTGGGGGTAGACATGGAGGTACCACTCTTTATCACATATCCACCTCTTTTTCCAGCTGCACAAGATACCACCTTCGCTCCGGGCATTACGATATCCGGTTTGCAGACACACTCCCGCGTAGGTCCGGTTCCTGATATTCCCATATTCTGATCCAAAAGGTCGCTTGATCCAACGGTGATCACCTTTTTACTGACCCCCGGCGCAGTGACACTTCCCGGCTCTGGTCCGAGATTTCCTGCTGCAGTCACCACCACGATTCCTTCATCCCACACTTCTTCAACTGCCTTAACTAAAATAGTGCTGTTTTTGCTTACCTTTTCGACTGTTCCGACTGATATATTCAGTATACGGATTCCAAACTGCTCCTTATTTTTTCTTACCCATGCCAATGCATTGATCACATCCCGCATTCTTCCATTTCCCCTTTTGTCCAACACTTTAGCAGCTATGATATTGCACCCTGGAGCAATTCCTTTATAAGCTCCCTTGGACATAGCTCCACTCCCCGCCAGAACCCCCGCCACATGGGTGCCGTGTCCATTATCATCATACATTACATTTCTTCCTGAAAGAAAATCATAAAAAGCCAGAATCCTGCTGTCAAAATCTATATGAGGATAAATACCTGTATCAAGAACTGCCACCCCTACTCCTGCCCCAGTCAATTTGTCATTCTTCATAGATACATCCCTTTTCTTTTATTTTATGTTTAGGAGAGCTGTTCGCCCAGTACTTCCAAAGGGAATCGTCATGTTTTTATACATTTTTGCATAGACTGCAAAAAAACGGTTGCTTATGAATCAATTGCAGGAAGAAATCTATTCCAATGATTATACTGAACTGATCATCCCCTATGACTACACCAATCCAGAAGGCTTTCTGGAAATGGCTGCTCCCTATAATCCCCAGATCATCAATGATCTGTATGGTGTCGTCCATATCCGGTCCTCAGAATTTTCTCCGGATGATCCTACCACTTTTTTATATAGCTTAGTTCCAAATCTTTTTGTCCCCTTGGACACCACAAGCCTTGAAGTATCCGGGATCCTTCGCGTCCAGACACAGCCGGCACTGCAGCTAAAGGGAGAAAATGTACTGATTGGATTTATTGATACCGGAATCAACTATACCCATCCAGCATTTCTTGCCCCGGGAAATCGCACAAGGATCCTGCGTATCTGGGATCAGACCATTCCTTCCGAAGACAACAGCGGCCCCTTTGGATATGGTACAGAATATACGGATGCTCAAATAAATGATGCACTGGAAAATGATGATCCAGCCTCTCTCCTTCCCTCAAAAGACACCAATGGACATGGTACCTTTATTGCTGGTACTGCTGCCGGCAGCGCCGATCCTGTATCTGATTTTACAGGAGTTGCCCCGCTTTCAAAAATAGCTGTTGTCCGCTTAAAAGAGGCCAAACAACCTCTAAAAGACTTTTACTATTTTTCAGGCAGCGGACCTGTATATCAGGAAACAGATCTGATGACCGGCATCCAATATCTCATCTCTCTTTCTACTTTATACACTCTTCCACTAGTCATCTGCATTGCCCTCGGAAGCAATCAGGGGGATCATATGGGATATACGCCTCTGGAACTAAGTATTCGCCAATTCGAGATCCGGCCCGGTTATGCTACCGTTGCTGCCGGCGGAAATGAGGCTGGAAAAGCTCATCATTATTTTGGTTCCGTTCCCTCTTCCTTAGAGGGTAAAAATGTAGAAGTCTTCGTAAGGGATGATACTGCAGGATTTTCTCTTGAACTTTGGGGCAATCCACCGGATCTGTTTTCTGTCGGTTTCCGTTCTCCCGGCGGTGAAATCATTCCCCGCATACCAACACGCCTCGGGCGCACAGAGGTTGTTCGTTTCTTTCTCGAAAATACAGTAGTATATATCAACTATGAACTTGTGCAAAACCCCTCTGGAAGCCAGCTGATTTTTATTCGTTTCGACAAACCCACACCTGGCATATGGAATATCGTAGTCTATGATACAAATCGTATCAACGGAGAATTCCATATGTGGCTCCCTGTTACCGGTTTTCTTTCCAATGATGTTACTTTTCTGGCACCCGACCCATTTACAACCATCACTATGCCTGGAAATTCTACAAGTCTTATCACTGTCTCAGCCTATAGTGCATACCAAGACAGCCTTTATATTAACTCCAGCCGGGGATATACCCGCAATGATCAGATCAAACCCGATCTTGCTGCACCAGGGGTTGATATTACCGGCCCTGACCTTCGAAATGGCTACACAACCGAGACAGGGACCAGTTCCGCCTGTGCCATAACTGCCGGGTGTTGTGCACAGCTTTTGGAATGGGGAGTACGTCAGCGCTCATACCCTCTGTATTCTTCTTATCAGATAAAAAACCTCCTTATTCGTGGTGCCGACCAAAATCCTATGGAGGTATATCCCAACAGAGAATGGGGATACGGCACACTAAATATCTATAATGTTTTCTCATCTATTTCCACAACTTGATGTATCATCTGTAACATATCGCTTGTCTTTTCCATATGATGAAGTGTAATCATTAATCCTTTGGAGGATACTAAAATGAGTGATATTACTGCAACAAACTGTGACTGTGGATGCGGCGGCGGTTGCGACAACGGATGTGGCAGCAACGGATGCAGCGGGCTTAGCAATTTGTTTGGAAATGGCAGCGGCAACGGATGCAGCAGCATCATCTGGATTCTTTTACTTTTATCCTGCTGTCAGAATAATGACGGATGCGGATGTGGCAGCAATAGCAGCGTATTCGGCGGTGACAGCTGCTGTTGGATCATCTTGATCCTTCTCTTCTGCGGCGGAATCTAAATATCAAATGATTTCAAGTACGCCTTAGTGTATTTGTGCTGCATAAGGAATTTCATATAGCAGGAAAGACGATTTCCTGTTATACGAAAAGAGAGCTGAGGTCACCGCATTTGACCTCAGCCTTTTCTTTTATTTGTTTTACTTTATCGATACTTTTGCATTTTTCACAGCATTTCCTACCTCTTTACCGGCATTTCTTTTTTGTTTTTCTTCTATTTTCTGTTTCTTTTCGATACATTCCAGATCAATCTCATATAATTCATTTCCCTGTATGATAAGCTGCTCTTTCTTTTTTTTCACCTTTTTAACCCCCATATACTTTTTAGACTATATTATATGCAGCACATAGGGAATAATCTTTTCGTTCTATTTTGATCTGATTCATCATATGTATAATAAAAAGCCAGGAGGCAGTTTATGAGTGAAGATATCTCATCTCCTATGACGCCTTTAGATTCCATGATTTCTCAGGATTCTCTTCAGATTCTCAAGGCATCGATACCTTATATGCCCGAAAAAAGCCAACAGCTGGTTTCCATATATGCAAAGACAAAGGAGCTTGCCAATACCATATCCCTTTTCCGGCATCCCATATCCGAATTGTCTATGATGTCCGCCAAGCCGGAGCCTTCTTCTCCAGATGAATTCCTAAATGAAATCCGAAGATTTACCAGTGACTCCACCAAAAATAATATAGACCAGATTCTTTTTGCACTGAACACGATACAGCTCATTCAAATGTATCAGGATCAGCCTGAAAAGTAGGGAGGAAGAAATATGCCGCAAAACTGGATGAATAATCCTCAATTATCTGGCATAGACCCAGCAAAGATGGCTATGCTTCAGTCTATGATGAATCAGGGGCAGGGAAAAAATCAAAATGAATTAGTAACATTTTTGATGGCTGCTGCCGCCAACTCACAAAAAAAAGGGCTTCAATTTACCTCCGATGAGATGAATCTGATCGTTAATGTTCTAAAAGAAGGCAAATCGCCAAATGAAGTCGCACGAATAGATAAAATGCTGTCATTAGCCAAAATGATGAATAAAAAATAGAGAAATCATTTGTAGCATAAAGAAGCAGCGCCGTCTTCAGAAAATCCTGAAAATGACACTGCTTCCAATCTTTATCTATAGCTGACTTGGGTAATTTTCAAGGATACATTCTCTTAAAAGAATCAGTCCCTGAACAACTGCCTGCTCTCGTATCTTACTTCTGTTTCCATTAAAGTGAAATTCTTTCACCTTTGTTTTTCCTTGATAACAACATCCAATATAAACAAGCCCAACCGGTTTTTCCTCTGTTCCGTCACCCGGTCCTGCAATTCCAGTGATAGATACACATACATCAGACTCTGTATTTTCAAGTGCACCCTTTGCCATCTCTTTTGCTGTTTTCTCGCTGACCGCACCATCCATTTTTAAAGTTGATTTCTTGACCAGGGTATATTTGCGCTTTGCTTTATTCGAATACGTGATAAATCCCTGTTTTAACACTTCTGAAGCACCTGGTACATTGACCAGTCTGGCGGCCAGGGCACCACCGGTACAGGATTCTACCGTAGTCAATTCCAGATCCTGATCCTTCAAGAGTTCAATGACACACTCTTCAAGAGTCTTTTTCTCATCTGTAGTATAGATGTTGCTGCCAAAACGAAGTTTCAGTTCCCTCACGATCGGCTTGATCATTTTCTTTGCCATTGACTCATTTTCTGCTTTTGCCGTAACACGCAGATGAACTTCACCAGTCTTAGCATATGTGGCAATCGTCGGATTTTCCTGCTCTTCGATCAAATCCTGAATCTGATCCTCAACCATGCTTTCCCCAATACCACACACCTTTACCATACAAGAATAGATGATCTCCGGTTGTTTCTCATTCAGATAAGATGCTACCTGCGCTTCAAACATTGGTTTTAATTCATTTGGCGGGCCCGGCAACAGTATTATACTCTTACTGTCCTCTTCTATGATAATGCCTGGTGCTGTGCCATTTGCGTTATCAAGAATATATGCTCCCTCCGGCACAAGTGCCTGTTTCCAGTTGTTATCTGTCACTTTCATTCCTGGATGACTGGCAACATAGTTTTCCATATATTCCTGTATACAATTTCTTGTGTGCTCATCCTCGATAAGCGCCCTGCCCATCACCTTTGCTGCAACTTCTTTTGTCATATCATCCTGAGTTGGCCCTAAGCCCCCACACATAATAACAATATCAGCCCTGTCTAGTGCCTGTTTTAATACACCCGTCAGGCGATCCTCGTTATCTCCTACCACAGACTGATAATACATACTCAAACCAAAATCTGCACACCGTTCTGCCAGATAGGCAGCATTTGTATTAACTATATTTCCCAACAAAAGTTCTGTTCCCACACAAATCAATTCTACAACCATTGCGTTCTCCATTTTCCTATCCCCTTACAGCATCAATCCTGCATGGATAATACATTTTTATTCGCCCACAGATAAGTGATCAGCGAAATGACTGTTAATATCAATGAAGCATAGATCAAGACCTGTTCTATGATGCTAAAAATCCCACCCAGATCTGCGATCAGTACAATAATCATAACCATCTGACATACTGTTTTTAATTTGCCCCAATAATTTGCTGCAATTACAACTCCATTGTCAGATGCGATCAGTCTGAAACCACTGATAACAAATTCTCTGCCAATGATGATGATCACAACCCAGCTTGGAATCCGTTCCACATCGATCAGACATATCATCGCAGAGCATACCAGAAGTTTATCTGCCAAAGGATCCATGAACTTCCCAAAGTTTGTAACAAGATTATCTCTTCTTGCCAGATACCCGTCGAGTGTATCTGTAAGGCTGGCTGCAACAAATATGACAAGTGCGATCCATTTTCCCCAGATACCAAAATCATTCAACATAAAAACGACAAAAAAAGGTATCATAATAACACGAAGCATCGTAAGTTTATTCGGCGTATTCATCTTCAATCTCTCCTATCAAATCATATTCCAGAGCACCGGTTATCTTAACTTTTACAAAATCACCTGACATGAGAAGTTCTCCAGTGTTAATGAAAATATATCCATCAATTCCAGGTGCATCCGCATAAGTACGACCAACATATGCATTTTCATCAGCTACTTTTCCTTCGATCATAGCAAGAACTGTCTGGCCTATGCAAGACTCACCATACTCTATAGAAATATCCTGCTGAAGTTCCATGATCTCTGCTTTCCTGTCTTCTTTCACATCTTCGGCCACTTGATCTTCCATCGTGGCTGCCGGCGTATCTTCCTCCGGTGAGTAAGTAAAGACTCCAAGTCTTTCAAATTCCATCTCATTTACAAAATCCATGAGTTCCTCATGATTTTCCTGTGTTTCCCCCGGAAAACCTGTGATCAGCGTTGTCCTAAGCACAATATCCGGAATCTCATCTCTAAGTTTTCCAACAATATCTTTTAACTGCTGCTTTGATGTCCTTCTGCCCATCCGTTTTAAAATCGCATCGCTGGCATGCTGGATCGGCAGGTCCAGATAGTGGCATATCTTCTTTTCATCCCTGATTGTTTCAATAAGTTCCGGATAGATTTCTTCCGGATAACAATATAGCACTCTTATCCATGCCAGTCCGGAAATCTTACATAACTCTTTCAGCAGTACATGCAATGATTTTTTACCGTAAAGATCCACTCCGTAGATCGTAGTTTCCTGTGCTATGATGATAAGTTCTTTCGTTCCCTGTTCAGCCAGTTCTTTCGCCCGTTCAATAAGCAGTTCCATCGGAACACTTCGATAATTTCCTCTGATTTTAGGGATGATGCAGTATGTACAGTGCTTATCGCACCCTTCTGCAATCTTTAGATATTCATAATATCCTCCCGTTGTCATCATTCTTTTCCCCGGCAGTACCGGAATACCTTCCAGCGGTTCAAAGTTCAGGGTAGTTTCCCCTTCCAATGCCGCCTGTACCGCATCCAGAATATTTCCCTGACTATTCGTGCCAAGTACTGCATCCACCTCCGGTATCTCTTTTATGATCTCATCACGATATCGCTCCGCCAGGCATCCGATCACGATCAAAGCTTTACATTGTCCCTGATTTTTATACTCTGCCATCTCCAAGATTGCCTGAATGCTCTCTTCCTTGGCATCATGGATAAAACAACAGGTGTTAACAACAATTATATCTGCAGCCGATTCATCATCCGTGATCTGATATCCTGCTGATGCAAGTGCTCCCAGCATCTCCTCTGAATCCACCAGATTCTTATCACATCCCAGTGAAACAAAAAATATATTCATATATCATTTTCCTTCCTGCTAATAGGTTAAAAGAGGGATGTCCCAAATAACTTGTGACAGCCCCCTCCATTGCTCTACTCTTCCGTTGTTGAACTCTGATCTTCAACGGATATGATCTCTTCTTCCTCTTCAGCAGTATCCGGAATAATCTTTACTTTTCCTTTATATACTTCTTCAACAGCTATAGATAAAGGCTTATTAGATGGATAGATCACCATTGGCTCTGCCCCAGCGATAATCTGTCTGGCTCTTCGGCTTGTTGCAAGTACAATGGAATAACGGCTATTACATACTGGTGTTTCGTCTGGTTCAACCTCACTGTTTACTGCCTGGATCAATTCTGTATAAGATGGATGTATCATAATTTATTCTCCTTTCATCTCTTTCAATTCTTTTTTTATTTTGTCAACCATATCCTGATTCGCTTCCATCTTGAGATGTTCCCGCTGAATCAAATGGTGAACTTCACCAACACATTCGTCAAGCTTATCATTGACCACAAGATAATCATAATGTTCCATGATATCTGATTCTTCGACAGCCCGAAGCATCCTGTCATTGATCACCTCTATCGTCTCCGTGCCTCTGTCCACCAGACGTCGGCGAAGTTCTTTGGCTGAAGGCGGGGTGATAAAAAGAAGCAGTGCTTCTGGATTCTTTTCTTTTACTTTTAACGCCCCCTGGACCTCAATCTCAAGGATAACATCTTTTCCTGCGTTTAGCTGTTCCTGTACATAAGCTTTTGGCGTTCCATAATAATTTGAAACATATTGTGCATATTCATACAATGCATCCTGTCGGATCATATCTTCAAACTCTTCTTTGGTCTTGAAAAAATATTCTCTTCCGTCTTGCTCGCCAGGTCTTGGACTTCGCGTTGTAGCAGATATCGAAAGAGCATAACAGTCATATCTGGCTGTGAGTTCTTTCACTACAGTACCCTTGCCGGCACCTGAAAATCCGGAAATAATGACTAAACAGCCTTTTTTACTCATCCATATCCCCCTTTTCTTCTAAAATGGCTTTATCTGAATGAACTCTTCTTCCTATCGTATCCGGCTGCAAAGCTGATAACACAAGAAAAGAATCCTCCGTTATCATCACAGCCTTGGTCCGTCTTCCCTGCGTTGCATCTATGGTGCGCCCCTCTTCTTTTGCAGTTTGGACCATTCTTTTTATTGGAGCCGCATCTGGACTTACTACTGCAACGATCTTGTCTGCATTTACTATATTTCCAAAACCTATATTTACAAATCTAGCCAATTTGTATCCCTCTTATTCGATATTTTGGATCTGTTCCCGAACTTTTTCAATCTCTGTCTTTAAGTCAATCGCAATATTCGACACTTCCAGATCATTTGCCTTCGATAAAATAGTATTTGCTTCCCGATTCATCTCCTGGGCGATAAAATCTAATTTTCTGCCGATTCCTGCACCATCCTTAAGCACTTCTTTCATATGCTCAATGTGGCTTTTCAACCTTACCGTCTCTTCATCTGTGCAGATTTTATCTGCAAAAATGATGACTTCAGAGGCGATGCGGCTCTCTTCTATCTGGGTATCCGCAAGCACTTCTTTCATCTTTTCTTCCAGCTTCGCTCTGTACTCACTGATGATCTGCGGTGAGCGAACCTCAACCTGACGTACCTTTTCGAGCATGCCATTAAGTTTTTCATAAATATCTGCAAGAAGATTCTCACCTTCTATCTGACGGGTTGCTACAAACTGCTCACTGGCACTCTTCAGTGCCTTTTCCAGCAGACTCCACATCTCTTTTTCATCAACAGTGCTTTCTTCCATCATGAAAACTTCCGGGCATCTGCCCAGTTTGGATACTGTCATATCATTTTCAAGGCCAAATTGATCTGCCATTTGCTGAAAATATTCGAGATACTTTTCTGCCATTTCTTTTTTATACTGCAGTACGACATTTGCCTGAGTGAAATCTTCATAGGTAATGAATACATCCACCTTACCACGCTGCATGTAATTTTTTAATAATGTTCGAATCGCATTTTCAAAGAAACTAAGCTTCTTAGGTATCCTGATATTAAAATCAAGATAACGATGGTTCACAGATTTGATCTCAACTGTAAACTTTCGCTCTGTATCCTGAACTTCTGCTCTTCCGAATCCTGTCATACTTTTTATCATAGTCAATATTTCCCACTTTTTACTTTTTTATCTATTAACCAACTTAATTTCTTAATTATTGATTAATATGCATATGAATTTATTATAAGTCATTACAAAACCCTAGTCAAATCATTTTTTTCTGTTATAATAAAAATACGTGGAAAGTCCTGGAACTTTCCTAATTAAAGGAGACAAAATAAACATGGCATTTGATGGAATCACTATTGCAAATATTGTATCAGAACTGAATCAGAACATCACAGGAGGCAAAATCAACAAGATCGCCCAACCGGAAAACGATGAACTGATCATCACTATAAAGAATCAGCGTAAGCAGTATCGCTTGTTTTTATCTGCAAGCGCCTCTCTTCCGCTCATATATCTTACAGAGGCAAACAAGCCCAGTCCTATGACAGCTCCTAACTTCTGCATGCTTCTTAGAAAGCATATCGGAAGCGGCAGGATCTTATCGATCACCCAGCCTGGACTGGAACGTATCATTCGATTTGAAATAGAGCATCTGAACGAGCTCGGGGATATCTGCCGGAAGTTTCTTATCGTAGAAATCATGGGAAAACACAGTAATATTATTTTTTGTACAGAGGACGATCAGATCATCGACAGCATCAAACACGTATCTTTAAATATGAGTTCCGTCCGTGAGGTTCTTCCGGGCAGACCTTATTTTATTCCAGAAACTCAGGAAAAAGAAAATCCATTTGATCTTACCGAGGAATTTATCTGTACTAATATTCTTACAAAACCACTCTCCTGTGCCAAGGCACTCTATACATCAGTCACCGGCATCAGTCCTTTGATGGCAGAAGAAGTATGTTATCGTGCCAGAATCGATGGCGGACTCGCAACTGACGGACTTAACGATCTAGAAAAGCTTCATTTGGCACATCTTTTTCTCCAGATCATAGAGGATATCCGAAACGGTGTATTCGAACCCAATATCGTCTATAAGGGTCGTGAACCCAAAGAATTTGCTTCATTTTCACTCACTCAGTATCAGGATTATACTATTGTTTCTTTCTCTACGATTTCAGAGGTTTTGGAAAAATATTATTCCGAAAAAAATCTGATCACAAAGATGCGTCAAAAATCTGTAGATCTGCGAAAGATCGTCCAGACTGCCCTTGAGCGAAACCTAAAGAAATATCAGCTTCAGCAAAAGCAGATGAAGGATACGGAGAAGAAGGATAAATACCGGGTATGGGGTGAACTTATCAATACTTACGGGTATGGTCTTGAAGAAGGAGCAAAATCATTTGAGGCTCTCAACTATTATACGAATGAGATGATCACGATTCCTTTGGATCCTACTCTTTTGGCCCAGGATAATGCAAAAAAATATTTTGATAAATACAACAAATTAAAACGTACTGCTGAAGCTCTTGAAAAGCTTCTTGAAGAGACTCACAGTGAAATAGAACATCTCGAATCCATTGCCACTTCTCTGGACATTGCCATTTCTGAGGATGATCTTGCCGAGATCAAAGAAGAACTTATGGATTATGGCTACATCCGCAGAAAGTATACCGGGAACAAAAAAGTAAAAATAACCTCAAAACCTTTCCACTATATCTCAAGCGATGGGTTTCATATATATGTGGGTAAAAATAATTTTCAGAATGAAGAATTGTCCTTCAAGTTTGCAACCGGAAATGACTGGTGGTTCCATTCCAAAGGTCAGCCCGGCTCTCATGTGATCGTCAAAACAAATGGCGAAGAACTTCCTGACCGGACATTCGAGGAAGCAGGAAGGCTTGCCGGCTATTATTCAAAAGGACGTCAGGCTCCTAAGGTTGAGATAGACTATACCCAGAAAAAGAATCTCAGAAAGCCAAATGGTTCAAAACCAGGGTTTGTTGTATATTACACAAATTATTCGCTTTTGATCGAACCGGATATCTCCGGCATACAGCAGATTTTGTAAGGAGGCTATGACTATTATGAAAAAACGCAAGAAGGAAAAAGAAGAACTTCTGTTACGAAAACCGGTTGAACGAATCGAAGCTTCACCCGATACCGGACTGACTCAGGCACAGGCCGCCCAGCGTATCAGCAGCGGATGGAGCAACGCACCTGTTGACCCACCCTCAAAAAGTATAAAAGAAATCATTACAAGTAATGTTTTTACTTACTTTAACTTGATTTTTGTTATCATTGCGGTTCTCCTGATCTTTGTAGGAGCCTTCCGTGATCTTACATTTCTTCCGGTTATTATCTGTAATACATTGATCGGTATCATCCAGGAAGTACGTTCTAAAAAAGTGCTTGATGAGCTGAATGTACTGAATTCTCCAAAAGCTGTTGTTATCAGAGATTCAAAGAGTCAGACGATACCTGCAGATCAAGTGGTTCTTGACGATATCGCTCTGTTTTCTGCTGGCAATCAGATATGTGCGGATGCAACTGTAATAAGTGGTGAAGTACAGGTCAATGAATCACTCCTTACCGGTGAATCAGATGAGATCACAAAGAAAAATGGTGATTCATTGATGTCTGGAAGTTTTATCGTATCCGGTTCCTGTCGTGCCCGTCTTGATAAGGTCGGGGCAGATTCTTATATCTCCAAGCTGACACTGGAAGCTAAGGCTACTAAAGAAGGCGAACAATCAGAAATGATCCGTTCTCTGAACCGCCTGGTGCAGATTGTAGGTTTTTTGATCATACCTATTGGTATCGTATTATTTTCCCAGCAGTATCTCCTCGGTGACAATTCTATCAAAGAAAGTGTGCAGGCCATGGTAGCAGCTGTCATCGGCATGATTCCCGAAGGTCTGTATCTTCTGGCAAGCGTCGCCCTTGTTGTTAGTGTAATGCGTCTTGCCGGCAAAAAAGTCCTTGTACATGATATGAAATGTATCGAAACCCTTGCACGTGTCAATGTTCTTTGTGTTGATAAAACAGGTACGATCACAGAAAATGTAATGAAGGTGGATAAAGTAGTTCCTCTTGAGACTTATGACGAAGAAACTCTCCCGCCTCTGAATGCACTGCTTGGCGACTTTGCTCATGCCATGTCAAAAGACAACATCACCATGGCCGCTATGCAGGAGTATTTTACGGAAAACACTGGAAAATTAGCATCCTCAGTAACTTCCTTCTCATCAGCCTATAAGTACAGCAGTGCAACTTTTGAAGATGTTTCCTACGTTCTTGGAGCCCCTGAGTTTGTCTTACGTGAAGATTATGAAACCTATCAGGAAACCATCGAATCTTATGGCAGTGAAGGATACCGTGTCCTTGTCTATGGTACTTATGAAGGTGTTCCAGACGGAAAAGCATTGACTCAAAAGGTCATTCCTTATGGACTGGTCCTTCTAGCCAACCCGATCCGAAAAGAAGCCTGGGAAACCTTCCAGTACTTTGCCGATCAGGGTGTTGATATCAAAGTCATTTCAGGTGATAATCCTGTCACTGTGTCTAAAGTTGCATCTCAAGCCGGCATCGCTCATGCAGAAAATTATATTGATGCAAGCGAATTAAAAACAAAGGCGGATATCGATGCTGCAATCTTAAAATATACAGTTTTTGGACGCGTCACTCCGAATCAAAAACGTCAGTTTGTACGTTCATTAAAAGAAGCCGGGAAAACGGTTGCCATGACTGGTGATGGAGTCAACGATGTCCTTGCCCTTAAGGACGCTGACTGTAGTATCGCCATGGCTTCCGGAAGTGATGCTGCTGCACAGGCTTCTCAGCTTGTACTGCTTGAATCCAACTTTTCCTGTATGCCTTCCGTAGTTTTAGAAGGACGAAGAGTTGTCAATAATATTGAAAGGTCCGCAAGCCTATTCCTTGTTAAAAACATATTCAGTTTTCTTCTTGCCATGTTCTCTATGGCTTTCATGATTACATATCCGTTGGATCCTTCACAGATATCCATGATCGCTATGTTTACTATTGGAATACCAGCCTTCTTGCTGGCTCTGGAACCAAACAAGAAAATGATACAAGGACATTTCCTGACAAATGTCTTCCTGAAAGCACTGCCTGCAGGGCTCACAGATGTCCTGATCGTAGGCTTTCTGACAGTCTTTGGGCAAGTCTTTGGACTTACTTCAGAAGAAATCTCAACAGCTGCCACTCTCCTGCTTGCTATCGTTGGGTTGATGATTCTCTTTAAAGTCAGCACGCCAATGAACAAGTTTAGATGGATTATCTGGATCGCTATGCTGGTGGGTCTGCTGTTTTGTATCTGTTTCTTAAAAGATCTCTTCGGTATTGGGCATATCACAAGAAAATGTGGTTACGTACTGGTAATATTTGCGGTGGCTACGGAACCTTTGCTTAGATATTTTTCTATCCTTGTCAGGAAAATCGAGAAGGGACATAAGCGGAAAAAGGATAAGAGGATGGATAAGAAGTATCGGAAGGTTAAGGAGAATGCTTAGGGGATCAGGACGTTAGGGTAATCAGGACGCCAGGAGTTTTGCAGGGCGGGTGGTTCCAAACGAGAGCAGGGAACTTTCAAGCTAATGGCTAAGCCGCACTAAGCTCATCGCCAGTGGGCTCTTCGCTAAGTGCTTGCTAAGCCATGGATCTTGCAAGATTCCCTAAACGCTCTCAAATTGTTTGGAACCACCCGCCCTGCAAAACTCCTGGCTGTTTGTTGGTGTGCGTTACGTTTGATGGGAACGTGATTTTTTCTTTCTGCCGGTTCATTTACTTGTAATTTTTCGTATATGTACTATCACACGTTTTATCACTGCTTATTCGCTTGAAAAATTTGATGTATTTTCACCTTCCTTCCCTCCTCAATGCCCAGCCCACCATCGTCACGAGCCTGGCGGGTCTGGGGTGGGGCGAGAGTGGTGTCGGTGTTGAGCTGTTATAAATCTTAGTAAGAAAAAGACAACTTCAGCAGGGTGTTATGTGCTTACCGAAGCACATAACAAGACCATCTGAGGTGGGTATGCATCAGCATACGCGCCGAATATGGCCGATCCCTGTTGAAGTTGTCTTTTTCTTACTTAGATTTATACTGCGAAACGCCCATCACTTTGCCCCACCCCAGACCCGCCGGGCTCGTGACGATGGTGGGCGTCCGCATCATATATCACTATTTCTGAACAATATTAATAATCTTCTTAGGAACATAAATTTCCTTAACAACAGTCCCCGTTAATTTATTACCCAGTGCCTCTTTACCTCTTGCAATCGCATCCTCTTTAGAAATATCTACCGGAATGCTGATAACTGCGCGTGTCTTACCATTGATCTGTACTGGCACTTCCACTTCATCGTCCTGCATAGCCTGTTCATCATGCTCAGGCCATTTTGCTGCAAATACAGAAGTTTCATGTCCCAGAACCTGCCACAGTTCCTCACTGATATGAGGTGCGAATGGTGACAGAAGAACAGTAAATGCAGACAGGGTCTCTTTATCGATTCCTCCTGTTGTCTTTACCATCTCAATAAACTTATTGTTATATTCCATGAACTTTGAAACAACCGTATTCAGGCTGAAGTTTTCAAGACGTTCTGTGATATCATGGATCAAGCAATGACGAAGTTTTACCATTTCTTTTGTCTCAGCTACATTTGCCTCGGCACTATCCTGTACCAGCTTCCACAGACGGTTCAGGAAACGGTAAACGCCATCGATTCCGCGGTCATCCCATTCTGCATCAAGTTCCGGCGGTCCAACGAAGAGTTCATAGATTCTCAAAGAATCGCATCCATAATCTCTTACAAGATCATCCGGTGAAACTACATTTCCTTTGGATTTGCTCATTTTGATGCCGTTCTTTCCGGTGATCATACCCTGATTGAACAGTTTCTGGAATGGCTCATCAAAATCAACAGCTCCGATGTCATACAGGAACTTAGTATAGAACCTGGAATAGAGCAAATGAAGTACCGCATGTTCTACACCACCGATGTACATATCTACAGGCAGATATTTGTCTGCTTTTTCTTTCGATACCAGTTCTTCGTTATTCTTATTATCCACATAGCGAAGGAAATACCAGGAAGATCCTGCCCACTGAGGCATCGTATTGGTTTCACGTTTTGCTGGTGCGCCACATACAGGACATGTTGTATTCACCCATTCGTCAATCGCTGCCAATGGTGATTCTCCTGTTCCTGTCGGCTCATAGGATTCTACCTCTGGCAGTCTGAGCGGAAGCTGATCTTCCGGAACCGGTACATTTCCGCAATGAGGGCAATGAATGATCGGAATCGGTTCACCCCAGTAACGCTGACGGGAGAATACCCAGTCACGAAGCTTGAAGTTTTCTGTCTTTCTGCCAATTCCCATTTTTTCTATCATAATAGGAGCTTCTTTTTTCAGTACGGAAGACTCCATACCATTCCACTCACCTGAATTGATCATAGTTCCAGCTGCCTCTGTATAAGCTTCTGTCATATTTTCAATTTCTTTTCCGTCCTTTGCGATAACCTGAATGATCGGAATATTGAACTTAGTAGCAAATTCAAAGTCACGGTCATCATGAGCCGGCACACACATGATCGCACCAGTTCCGTAATCAGCCAGAACGTAGTCAGACAGCCATACTGGCACCTTAGCACCATTCAGCGGATTGATCGCATATGTTCCTGTAAATACACCTGTTTTCTCTTTGTCCTGAAGACGATCCACGTTAGATTTCATAGAAGCATCATAGATGTATTTTTCAACTGCTTCTCTTGTCTCATCAACAGCCAGTTCTTTTGCCAGTTCATGCTCTGGAGCAAGAACCATGAAAGTCGCACCATGAAGAGTATCTGGACGAGTTGTATAAACAGTAATTTTTTCTTCTCTTCCCTCCAGAGGGAAGTCAACTTCTGCACCGTAAGATTTTCCAATCCAGTCAGACTGCATCTTCTTAACCTTCTCCGGCCAGTCGAGTTTATCAAGATCTGTCAAAAGGCGATCTCCATACTTTGTGATACGAAGCATCCACTGACGAAGATTCTTCTTCGTAACTTCTGCTCCGCAGCGCTCGCATTTTCCATTGACAACTTCTTCGTTAGCAAGTCCTGTCTTACAAGATGGACACCAGTTGATCGGAAATTCCTTTTCATATGCGAGACCTTCTTTGAACATTTTTACAAATATCCACTGAGTCCACTTATAAAAATCAGGATCTGTCGTATTAACTTCTCTGTCCCAATCATATAATGCTGCGATCTCGTTGATCTGACGTTTGATATTTGATACATTCTCGGCGGTAGATTTTGCTGGATGTACGCCCATCTTAATCGCATAGTTTTCTGCTGGAAGTCCAAACGCATCCCATCCCATAGGATGAATGATATAATATCCGTTTAACAGTTTATATCTGCTCCAAACATCTGATATTACATATCCTCTCCAATGTCCTACATGAAGCCCGTTTCCTGACGGATATGGGAACATATCGAGACAATAATATTTTGGTTTTTTTCCATCATCTACATTCACCGGGTTCTGTTCCCAGATGTCATGCCATTTTTTTTCTACTGCCCTATGATTATAAGGTGTTGTCATGATGATTATCCTCCTGATTATATTTTTATATGCCTGGCAACTAAAAAAGTCCTTTCGCAGCTCTGAAATACATTCAGACTAGAGACGAAAGGACTTTAGTTTCCGTGGTACCACTCTAATTCATGAAGTCTTGACTTCATGCACTTATTGATTCTGTAACGGGAACTCCCGCTCTTTCCTACTTCAGTCTTTCGGAAAAAGAACTCCAGGGCCAGTTCAAAGTATGTGGATACTGCCTTCCACCAACCGGCAGCTCTCTGATCATCCTTCATAGCTTCTACTCTTCCCCATCAAAGTCGATTTCATTTATATATCATTTTCTATGATAAAGTACTGATTTATTCTACCCATCTTAAAGTTTTTTGTCAAGACCTTTCTTCCGGAATGTTACTGGCAATCACCATTTATTGCGGACTTTTTCTGCAAATCCCAACATGTGCCGGATAGAAACCTTCGTTCCGTCGTCTAATATCACATATCCGTCAAACCAGCCAAATACCTGGTGCTGATCACTGAGTATGATTCCCACAGAAGTACAGCTATTTCGATCCAAAATAGGTGTAAAGGTAAGTTTTATCCTATCATCCGAAGATGAAAATACCCACGGCTGAAGGTATCTGGGCTTTCCTTTTTTTTCTCCTGGAATATGAAACTTTACTCTTTCCAGTTTATGAGCTTTTCCCTCATAAAAAAACATATTTTCCGATGCCGCCTCTGTATTGCCAAATCCATAACCCAGATTAAATCCTACAACTTTTCCGTCAATTTCTCCCTGCATGGCACTCCAGTACCATGTATTTTCATAGGTCCATACTCCGCGTCCCCAGTCAAGAAGTCCAAAGCTTTCTCTGGGATCAAAGAGATATCGTTCACCTTTATACTCTACCACACCACTGGCTCTCATCCCAATGATCTTTTGATTATAATAAAAGCATCCTTTCTTCTCAAATGGTGTAGCTATGACCATGCTGTCCTCCGGCTCATCCGTCAGGACAATCTTCATTCGAATGGGTTTTTTATCATCAAAATCGGCGATTTCAGCCAATAAGATCCTTTTATCATCTTCCTTTCGAAAAGAAAAATAGCAGCGTTTATTCTGGAAACTGGTAACCCCCATAGCTGAACTGGACGGAAGATCAGTCTTGCCCATAGGAAATAAGGTCATAAGGCTTACTGTCTTTTCTTTCTTTTTTTGAAAATCCAAAAATGAAATGCTCATTAATCCCATATAAGCATTATCATCCACAGTCAGTGCAACGCCAAATCGTTCATTATAGATCAGGTAGTAATCCCACTCTTTGATCCTGTGTTTACCTGCCTTGATCTTCTTCCTGTCATAGGTTTTTACCAGGGAATGTGCATACCCTGCCTGCGTCAGATTTCCATGTTCGTCTAATAGTTCACCTTTCCTTAATTTCGTCTGCATACTTTTCCCTCCACGCCTTACTGGTTTTGTTAAAGGGTATCTGATTTCTTTAATTCTTCCAACATCTGCCCAACGGTTTTATTGTTGATCGGATGTCGTTTCCACGGTGCGATCTCAGCAAGTGGAATTAAAACAAAATCTCTTTTTGCAATTTCCACATGAGGTATCGTAAGGTCACGGCTGTCCATAACTCTGTCATCATAAAACAAAATATCCAGATCCAGCGTTCTTGGTCCCCAGTGAATCTTTCTCTCCCTATGTGCTTCCTGCTCTATCTCATGCAGCCTGTCTAATAACTCTTCAGGCTCCAAAAGTGTACGAAGTTCCAATGCGCCATTCAAAAAATCATCCTGTTCAACGCCACCATAAGGCTCCGTGATCAAAAATCCCGATACCTTTTTAACCTGGCAGTCATTTTGTTCATCCAATAATTTTATAGCGCGGTTCAAATAAGCTTCTTTATCACCTATATTAGATCCAAGGGCAATGTATGCAGTATGCCATCCCCTGCTTATCTCAACAGAGACAGTCTCCAGTGGAAGCCCTACCGGTGCCCATGGTTTTTCAATCTTCAAATCCACTTTACCTAATAAAAGATACTCAAGCAAAAGAGCTTCCGCTAACTTTTCCAGAACACGTTCCAAAAGCTTCCAGGTATTCCCTTCCACAAACTTCTTGATAAAATGACTTACCTCTCCGTAGTTAACAGACTCTGAAAGATCATCTGTCAGCCCTGCTTTTCTGGTGTTCGTATATAAAACTGCGGATACGACAAACTTCTGTCCAAGCACATTTTCTTCTGGAAATACTCCATGATTGGCAAATATTTCCAGCTTACTGATTGTTATCTTATCCATTCTGTCTCCCTTTTCCAAGGATGGCTTCTGTCATCTGGATCACTCTCTTATTTTCTTTTACATCATGTACCCTAATAAAAGCACAGCCTTTCATGACCCCCACAACCGTAGTAGCAAGTGTTCCTTCCACTCTTTGATCGGCCGGAAGGTCCAAAGTCAGACCTATCACAGACTTGCGCGAAGTTCCAAGAAGGATCGGCAGCTCAAGTCGATGAAGAATATCCACATGATTTATCGCTTCCAGATTCATCTCATATGTTTTGCCAAATCCCACGCCTGGATCCAACATGATCTTATCCTCAGTAACACCTGCTCTTTTAGCGATTGCAACACATTCCGCCATTTCTTTTACCATATCTTCCAGAAAATCCTGATATATAGCTTCGGACTTGTTATGCATCAGACAGCAGGCAGCCTGATACTTCGCAGTATACTCAGCGACTTTATTGTCATACTTAAATCCCCAGATATCATTGACCAGATCTGCACCTGCCTGAAGTGCGGCTTCGGTTACCTTTCCTTTATAAGTATCAATAGAAACCGGCACATCAAAATGCTTTTTTACCGCTTCGATCACAGGCGTTACACGAGAAATCTCTTCCTCTTCTGTTATGACCGTATGACCCGGGCGGGTTGATTCTCCGCCGATATCTATGATATCTGCGCCGTCACGGATCATCTCTTCCGTATGTCTGAGTGCCGCATCCAAATGATCATATCTTCCGCCGTCCGAAAAAGAATCCGGTGTCACATTCAATATGCCCATAATATAAGTCTTGTGTTTCGTATCAAATTCTTTTTTTCCAATCTGCATTTTTAATTACCTCAATATGATATATATGAATTTTTCTTTTCTTCAGACCAGTTACACTCCGAAGATGCTTTACACAAAAAACAATTCCGGGACAGTTTGTCTGCACGATACAGATATTCCGACAGCCTATCCTGCTTTTCCATTGCTTCTCTGTGTCCCGCTATGGCATTCTGCACCCGGAGCATATCTTCTTTTGAAAAATCGCAGTCCCTAAGAATAATCCCTGCAATCCTGGCACCTGCAATATGATGCGGTGTTTTATATACGATCTGTTCATATCTCCCGATATCATGAAGCAGGGCTGCTGCATAGATCAATTCCTTAGAAAGCTGTGCATTCTCTTCCAGGTTATATATGTACATGATTCTGGCCACATCCAAAAAATGACCCATGGTATGATTGCAGAATGATCGATTCTCTTCTGCATCCTGAAGAAGCTTATATTGTTCCTGATAAAGAGGATGACTGATGATCCTGGTTATCCTGTCTATCTTATCAATACTTGAAATGTTATCCATCTTATCTGTTTACCATCTGAAAAAATGTCTGCTGAAGTGAGTAATCTTCCTCAAACACACCTTTTGTAAATGTCGTCACGGTCCTGCTGCCAGGCTTTTGTACCCCTCGCATAGTCATGCACATATGCTCTGCCTCGATCATGACCATCACACCCTTGGGTTTCAAATGCTCCCAAAGGGCATCTGCAATCTGTGCCGTCATATTTTCCTGAATCTGAGGGCGTCTTGCATATACTTCCACTGTTCTTGCAAGTTTGCTAAGTCCAGCCACTTTTCCATTCGGAATATAAGCCACATGAGCCTTTCCGTAGAAAGGTAACAGATGATGTTCGCATACCGAATAGAATGTAATATCTTTCTCCAACACTATATTATTATTTGTAGCCTCAAATTGTTTCTGTAAATGTGTTCCTGCATCCTGGCTGAGTCCACCAAATATCTGTTCACACATACGTGCGATTCGATCCGGTGTCTCTAAGAGTCCTTCTCTGTCAACGTCCTCTCCGATACCTTCCAGTAACAGACGAACACCTTCTTTGATCTTTTCCTGATTCATTATGCCCCAACCTCCTTGAAATTATTTCGGGATGCGGCATTGTATTCTGAAATAAAAAATCAGAAAGATTTATACCAAAAAACATCCCGATGTGAATGAGCATCTGGAATAAATAATAATTATCTATGTCCCTTCACAATCGAGATGTATATCATCTGTGTGTTGCAACGGGTGCGGATTCCATATCGTAAGACGAGCTTTTCGTTTCTGCGGCAACTCCCCATCCACAAAACACTTGACGCATGAAATCCTATTTTGCATATTATTTATCTTCGGTTATTATAGCATCGTTATACCTATAGTTCAATATCTGAATTTCTTGAGTTTCCGCAGTTTTATCCACATAGACCTGAATTAAACCATGTCTTTATAAACAACTTTCAAAAAATGCCCCAAATATAAGGAATCTGATTC
>SAAH01000045.1 GCA_009929525.1 Clostridia bacterium
CTACCAGTGCGGAGCAAGAAACATTCTTTTTGATGATGTTTTGGCGTTAGTAGCGTGAACTTATTGTGCATTTTTTTAAATTTGCTCATTTATAGTATACAACAATAAGGAGAGCCCGGATGAGAAAAATAAAATCTTCAACAATTATTATTATAATGATTTTTTTAGCCGGTTTGTCCTTACTGCTGTATCCGTTTATCTCAAATCAATGGAATAATTACAGACAGAAGCAATTGATCAGCAGTTATGAGAGTGTGGTATCTGAAAAAGAATCTGCAGGTGAGATAGATTACGAAGCAGAATGGGCAAGGGCAATCGCATATAATGCAGCCTTACTCCCAAGTATCCTTCCGGATTCATTTGCAATTGCAGAAGCTTCTGATGGAGCAGACAGTGAATATATGTCTTGCCTGAACATCACAGATGATGGTATGATGGGAACAGTAGAGATACCAAAGATCGATGTGGATCTTCCAATTTACCATACAACAGATGAGAAAGTTCTTGAGAACGCAGCAGGTCATTTGGAAGGAAGTTCGCTTCCGATAGGTGGAGAGAATTCTCATGCAGTTATTTCAGCACATAGAGGATTACCAAGTGCAACTTTATTTACAGATCTGGACAGATTGGAAGAAGGAGATCATTTCTTACTTCATATTTTAGATGACACACTGGCTTATGAAGTTGATATGATTACAGTAGTTGAGCCAGAGGGAACAGATGCTCTTGCTGTTGAAGAAGGTCAGGATTTTGTAACCTTGCTTACATGTACTCCTTACGGAGTAAATAGTCATAGATTGTTAGTACGTGGACATAGAGTTCCGTATGAAGAAGAAGTTATAAAAGAGGAGACACCTCTTGGTGCCAGCCTCCATACCAATTATCTGCTTTGGGTTATCGTTGGACTCGTTATCACCGGAGGATTTATCCTTGTTCTGTATATACATGACAGAAAACGTCGGGAAGCTTTATTAAAGAAAGCAGCAAATGATGTAAAGAAGGAATCAGATGAAGTCACCGGAGAAGTGATTTCAGAGGAAGAAATCTCGGGTGAGGCTGCAAAGAAAGAAAAGACGGGCAGTGAAGAAGAGAAGGAGTAGCTATGAAAAGAAAGATTTCCACATTCCTGTTCGGTCTGATATTTCTGATAGGGTTTGGAATTCTGGTATACCCTACAGTTTCTGATCAGTGGAATACTTTTCGCCAGAGTCAGCTTATCAGCAGTTACCAGAATGTTGTAAGTGCTATGGAACCGGAGGATTTCACAGAACAATGGGAATTAGCGAGAGAATTTAATAGTAAGATCACTCATAATAATGTGTATGCGGATGTATTTGGCGCAGACCCGGAAGAGATGAAAGATACAGAGTACTGGAATGTATTGAATATCGCTGGAGATGGGGTAATGGGTTATCTATCCATACCTAAGATCAATATAGAACTGGCGGTATATCATGGTACTGCTGATGATGTACTCCAGACCGGAGTAGGTCACCTGAACGGTACCGGACTTCCCATCGGTGGCGAGAACACTCACAGTGTCCTGGCGGCTCACCGGGGACTCCCCGCAGCAAAGCTATTCACAGACGTGGATCAGCTTGATAAGGGGGATATGTTTTACCTTCATGTGTTAGATGAAGTGTTGGCATACCAGGTTGATCAGATTCTGCCGATGGTGGATAAGGATGATCATGAAGCCCTGGAAGGTGCCTTACAGATAGAGGATGGTAAGGATTATGTCACACTTTTTACCTGTACGCCTTACGGTGTGAACTCACATCGTCTCATAGTAAGAGGAACGCGCGTACCATACAATGGCGAAGAGGAGGAAACGAATACAGCGAACTCCATGGTAAAAGCCATTCAAAATTATTATATGTTGTATCTGATACTTGGATTATCCATAACATTACTTGTGATACTGATAATGAGACTCCTGTTTAGGAAGAAACCGAATAGGAAGGAATAGCCAATATGATTTTTAAGGAGGATAAGATGCGATGATGAAGAAAAAAGTAAAAAAGGGGAGCGCCTTGCTGCTGGCATTGATGCTTACGCTTTCAGCAGTTCCTCTGATGAGTGTACAGGGTGCGAATTCTGTGGAAGTTGACAGACTTTGCTCGGTTGATTTCTCAATCGCCGGAGAGTTTGAAAACTTGAAATCCGTAGAGGGAGGAGTTCAGATCAAACTTTACAAAGTGGCATCTATGGATTCTTCAGGAGCATATACAGTTGAGCCGGATTTCGATGGAGTTGTAGATGTAGCTTCACTGGAGAATACGGATACATCGGCTGATGAGTGGTCCACAAGAGCGGAAGCAGCAAAGACGAAGATTGATGAAAGTGGGATTACTACATCGGCAGATCTTACCACAGCTACGAATGCTAATGGCGAAGCCAGCATGAGCAATATCCCGGTTGGCCTTTACCTTGTAGATGCAGAACAGGCAATGACACCGAATTATCTGTATGATTTCGAACCATATCTGATATCTTTGCCGAACAACTATTATTATCAAACAGGCAGTGATGATTGGATTTACGATCTGAGCGGAACAAACGCTCTTTCACTGAAACCACAAGAGACAGAACGTTTCGGAGATCTGGTGATCAATAAGAGCTTAACAAATCATCACGTAACTATGGGAGAAAGAGCATCTTTCGTTTTCCAGGTTGATATTACAACACCGAAGGATGAGTCAATTACCAAGTTTATCCAGCTCAGCTTTGATGGAACAGGCAATAAACAGGCAATGATCAGTGATATCCCGGCTGGTTCAGCTATAAGAGTTGAGGAAGTTTACACAGGCGCAGGATATGAACTTACATCTGATCCAGAGCAGACTACTGAAATCGCAGCAGATGATGTGGCAGGTGTAGAATTTACAAATGCCCATGACGGACATATAACAGGTGGATATGGAGTTGTTAATAACTTCGTATTAGATGAAAATAATATGTATACATGGAATCAGTTAAATGATAATTCCGCAGCACAGGAATAGAAAGGGGAATGAGGAATGAGGAATAAGATAAAGAAAAGACCAATTATTCTGGCAGCCGCAGCGCTAGGCCTCACGATATCCCTTTCCGTTGGAGGAGCGTTGGCTTACTTTACAACCTACTCCACAGCGAGTGGATCAGCACTGTTGGATATCGGTTTCACAGAGACATCGATAGAAGAAAATGTTGAAAATGGTGTAAAAAGTGTTGTAGTTGCGAATATCGGTGATTACTCCTGTTTTGTAAGAGCAAGGATTTTCGCAGCAGAAGGCATGACAGGCAATATATCCGGCGAAGGTTGGAGCGATGGAGGAGATGGATATTGGTATTTCAATTCAGTAGTGGCAGCAGGAGCAAAAACCAATGCGTTGAATATTAATATTAACTATCCGACAAACGAAGGCGAAGACAAGGTAGAAGACTTTAATGTAATCGTAGTTCAGGAATGTACACCAGTTGTTTATAGTGAGACAGGTGATCCGATCGCAGATTGGAATCAAGTCTACACAGACAGTCAAGAGTAACAGGTAGGAGGAGATAAGATGAAGAAAAAAAAGAAATCATTTCCTGTAGTACCGACCCTGCTTCTCTCCGCATCAGCATTGCTGTTGCTTGGAAGTACTGTCGGAAGCACCAGAGCGGCGCTTACATATTACAGTGAGAATTATTCAGTTCAGATGGATATGTCCAGTATCGGTGTATCCCTTCTGGAAAATGATACAGTAGTGAGTCACAGAGATTATACAGAGAATGGTGCATGGGATGAAGGAAGCGGAAAGCTTCTGGGCGGACTTCTCGGTCAAGGAGAGAAGATTATTCCGGGCAAGACATATAACGAAGCCCTGAGCGTTCAGAATACCGGCGATATCGATACATTCGTTCGTGTGATCATCAAGAAGAGCTGGCAGAACAGTGCCAATGTAAAAGATACAACACTTTCTCCAGATCTGATAGAACTCAATACCCTTGGGGGTAATAGTGGTTGGATTGAAGATACGACTGCAGCAACTGCTGAACAGCAGGTTTTCTATTATACAAATGCTCTCGGGGCAGGTGCAACCACTCCAGATCTTACAGATACGATCCGTATCGATGAAGAAATTGCAAAGAGTGTATCAAAAGTAGTAGATGGCAACACGATTCATTATGTATATGATTACAATGGATATACATTTAACGTAGATGCAGAGGTTGATGCAGTACAGACACATAACGCAGCAGAGGCTATCAAGAGTGCCTGGGGCGTGGATGTAACAGTATCGGCAGATGAAACTACTATAAGCTTACCATAAGGAGGGTACAGAACATGAAAAAAAGAATTTTGTGCCTGGCCATGACGGTAGCTATGGTTTTAGGCAGTACAATGACAGTATTTGCACAGGATTTTCAGGGAAGTGACAACTGGCAGGTCGATTTCGACGGGGATAAGATGAACAGTAACTTCACATCAGAAGATATGACTGATCAGACAAGTAATATCCAGCCGGGTGACAGTATTGAACTGAAAGTTCACATCAGGAATTCAGGCGACACAGACACAGACTGGTACATGACCAATGAGGTTATCCAGACTTTGGAAGAAGCTACAAGCGCAGCTTCCGGTGGTGCTTACGAGTACAGATTATCTTATGTTGACAGTGCTAACGAAGAGTCAGTTTTATATGACAGTACATCAGTCGGAGGAGATGCCTCCAATGCTGGTGGCGAAGGTCTTAAACAGGCGACAGCTTCTCTTGATGATTATTTCTATCTTGACAGATTAAGTAATGGCGAAGCCGGAACAGTTCATCTGTGGGTTAAGGTAGAAGGTGAGACACAGGGTAATGGATATCAGCAGACTCTTGCAAGACTTCGTATGAACTTCGCAGTAGAGGAAGTTGCACAGGATGTTATCCGTAACGTAGTCAACAGAGTACCTGGTCAGACAGTCAATATTACTCAGGTAGCTCAGACAGCATCTACAGCTCCGGTAAGAACCGGTGATAATAATAAGACAATATTATTCAGTGCAGTAGCACTTGCCAGTGGAGTGATCCTCTTATTCGCAGGATTCTATACTTTGAAAAAACGCAAAAGCAGTACAGAGAAAGGGGAGTAGCATAAGATGAGAAAAATGAAAAAATTACTTGTTTCGCTTCTTTCAATCTGCGTACTCTTCAGTCTTTCAGCTGTAAGTGCATTAGCAGCATCTGAACCATATTTCTATACAGTAACACTTTATTCGGGTAATATGGGAACTATCGCAGGAGCAGATGATAGTGATAGAACAATAAAAACTATTACGAAAGATGCAACATATGGCGTGCCAGTAACCATTAATCTGAATGATGTAACAGTAAGGGATAGTAAATATTACGTAAAAGGTATCCGCTTCAGTGGACGTGATAATTCAGAACTTTTAAGTAGAACATCTGTTAATGTGTATGGTGATACAGATCTTGTAGTTGCTTATGGAGTTATGGCCAACCGTGTTACTTATACAGTAAATTATCAGGATGCAAATGGCAATGAAGTTGCACCAAGCGAGACTCTTTATGGTGATGTTGGTGACAAACCGGTGGTAGCATACGCTTATATTGAAAATTTTGTACCACAGGCATTGGCATTAACAAAGACTTTGAGTTCCAATGAGGCAGAAAATGTATTTACATTTGTTTATACTCCTGGAGATTCAGGAGCGATCATTACAAATGAGACTACAGAAGTTCTCCCAGGGACAACGAACATAACAACAGTACCAGGAACAACAACTACGACACCAGCTGATGGAACTGCAGCAACACCGGCAGACGGTACAGCAGCCGCAGGAACCACAACACCAGAAGATGCAGCAGCAGCCGCAGGAAATGATGCAGCTACAGGAGCAGGTCCTGGAAATGCAGATGCAGCCGCAGGTGATGGAACAGATGCAGCAGCAGATGGTGAGACCGTAGCAATTCCTGACGAAGAAACACCACAGGGTGTAGTTGACCTTGATGAAGGCGAGACCCCGACCACAAACAAAGATCTGGACGGATCCACAAGTAAAGCTCCACTGGTAGCAGGTATCGCTATCGGAGTTGCAGCTCTTGTAGCTTTAGGCGGATTGGTTATATTTCTTAAGAAACGTGCAAGCTAAAAAACCTTAAGATAAAGAGAGGGAAACTCGAATTGAGCAGAAAAAAACATAAAAAGAGCCCAGTAGCTGTGATATGCAGTGTACTGGGCACTGCTTTACTAATCATACTTATTCTGGGATGTCTGCCTCTTACAGTGCCAAAACTGATGGGTTATCACATCTATACAGTAGTAAGCGGAAGTATGGAGCCGGCGATCCCCACAGGAAGTCTGGTATACATCAAGTACAGCCCGCCGGAAGAAGTGAAAGAAAAGGAAGTCATTGCATTTTACAGTGCCATGGATGGAGCATCTATCATTACCCATCGTGTAGAGGTAAACAACACCAACATGGGCCAGTTCCTTACCAAAGGAGATGCCAATGAAGAAAGAGACATGAATCCTATCCCGTATGATAATTATATCGGCAAGGTAGTCAAGTCATTTCCTCGTGTAGGCGGCATCGCCCAGACAGTAACCACCGGTTCGGGCCGGATCGTGGCTGTATGTGTGATTGGATTTGCAATTTTGTTGGAGATCATTGGGGCTTTCATAGAGAGTCGGAATAAGGAAGAAGATTAAACTACAATTACAAATGGGATTGTTAAGGAGAGTAGCATCTGACTTGAAAGAGTTGGGTGCTATTTTTGACTGATTTAAGCAAGAAGCTTAAGCAAGCTGTTGGGTACGCTATATACTGTTCACCGGGGCAAAGACAAGCCATATTCGCTTCCTGCCCTGTGTCAGGACAAATAACGCGGCAATAGTATAAAACGTGTTGCAGATGCCCCAATTCACCTGAAATCATCGAGTTTGGCTGAGCAAAACGGAATATATTTTTGCTTTTTTGTGTATATGCCCCACCGGATCAGCATTAGCGGCGGAGACCTCACCACTTTCTTCTTTAGCCACAAGTACTTTGCCGGCAAATAAATCGAAGCACTTCCAAAGCATCCACAAAAGACCCGATCAGGTGATCCTCCGCATCATTGATACGTCCCTGCCAGTTGGTTTTTGCGCGGGATAATACGATGATGTTATATGTGGCGATATCTCCGCATTTTGCATATATTTGTGCAGCATCCATATAAGTCTTTGGTGATGTGCAGTAAGTGGTATTATTTGGTTCAGCATGTTCCGTAAAACTGCGTTTATGCTGAAAGGCCTGTGGGTATCCGACCTGATCAAAGAGCTGATCCGCTTTAAGAAGCAGTTCGTGAGAATCCCGAAAGACATATTCTGCTGAAGCCAGAGGAGAATAAAATCGTCCGGCTATATTGAAGGCATCCTGGTGGTCGATACATACACGCAGCATATTGGGCGAAACGTATATAGGTGTTCGAGTGTTCATAAGTTGTTTGCTCCTGATTTATCTGATACTAATGTATAAACGAATTAGATGGAGTTACCTCATCGATGCTATAATTGACAGCTACCTGATGAAGTTTGATCTCCGCTCTGAACCGGGAAAGCATCCGGTCAGAAACCATGACGGCTGATTCATATGTACAAGTGGGAAGCAGCACCGCTATCTGGAATTCGCTGTAGCGCGTGATCACATCTCCGCTTCGAAGCGCAGATTTCAGGATGTTTTCCAACCGCGTGACAGCTTTTTTCATAAGATGAAATTGTGCTTCCTTATTGGATAGTTTGTTCTTGCCGGCTTCAATGGTAAAAAGCACGATGAATTCGGAGATCCCCAGTCTTTGGATACGCCGTACCTCCAGACGATAGATCTCACGGAAGATGCTGTATGGACAAGCATAAGCTCCTTCAAGATATTCTTCAACTAACTGCTCCTGCACCTCATCGAGATTGGCTTCTGTCACATTGTTCATAGCAAGAAGCTCAGCATGAAGGCTTTTCAGTAAAGATGGGGAGTTGATCCCCAGAGTCTGCTGAAGCTGCTGGATCGCTTTGTTATAGTGCGTCAGAGCCTGATTATTTTCCTTCATATCCATGAAAGAGCGAACAATATAATAGTGCAAAGTCTCATCCAATGGTTCATGGATAAGTCCCTGATTACAGATCGTTATAATGTCTCGGTAGCGTTGTTCCTTCTGATACAGATCAGCCAGCTTCTTTACCGCATCCAGATAGGAGGTATGGTAATAAGTCGAAAGGGGGATCACCCAATGCTCACTGGGAATGTTGGACATAAATGCTCCCTGATATAACTGAAGAGCATTTTCCAGAGAATGGATCTGTTCCGACATATCATCACTGCTTCTGGCATCGGCCAGACACCGGTCAAATATCTCAAAATCCATCAACAAAGGAATATCCGTATTCCAATTATAGGCACCACGGCCTGTCTGGATGTAATCGGCATCTCCAAGATACTTTTTAAGGAGTGTTCTCATACGATAGACAAGGTTTTTCAGGGCACCTGTCGGATTGCTGGATGTCTCATCTGACCAGAGGATATCGGTAAGCTCCTGGATCGGAAGAAAACGATCATGATGCACCAAAAAATATGACAAAAGTTTAGTTATCTTTTCAGAAGAAATATTGTCATTATCTAAGGCACCATTATTACTTTCTATATGAAATTTTCCAAAAAATGTTACGGTAATTGAATTATTTGGATTCGATGTGTTCTTGCTCATATTGATATTATCCTCTATGACCTGATAAGTTACAAATACATATTGCTAATGTTTCCTTATTATATACTTTCTGGATAGAAAAGTCAAAAGATTGAGTTGCCAAATATGACAAATCAGGTACCGTTTGGCAACTGTTCTGATTATAATACAAAGAAAGAGATCCGCATGATCGTTGATCTGCAGATCTCTTTTTCAGGTAAATACCGGGTATTTGATCAGATGAAGATTTCTTTGACCACAATTACTGGATCATAGGTTTATTTTCGTATCTTGGTTCGGAAGTAAGCTGAACTCCCAGGCGTTTGAAGATCCTTACATCAACCTGTGAAAGCATAACGGAGGTATGCACCTGGCATCCCTTTAACTTAGGAAGCTGATCCAGTGCAAGCTGTGCCTCTTTGCTGGAGGCTGTGCTGCTGGAAAGAGCGATCAGGACTTCATCAGTATGAAGTCTTGGGTTGCGGCTTCCAAGGTAAGCAGTTTTCAGAGTCTGTATCGGTTCGATAGCTGCAGGTGAGATCACATGAAGATCGTGATCGATACCAGCCAGATTCTTCAGCGCATTAAGAAGTAAAGCGGCAGAAGCACCCAGCAGGTCGGAAGTTTTTCCACAGATAATGCTGCCGTCCGGAAGTTCGATCGCAGCGGCAGGAGCACCTGTCTCCTCAGCTTTTGCCATAGCAGGAGCAACTACTTTTCTGTCATCCACAGTGATATGGGCCTGCTTCATCAGAAGCTCGATCTTATAGGTTTCCTCTTCGGTACGGGAACCATCGATCATACCTGTTCTGGCATCATAGAATCTGCGGATGATCTCCTGACGGGAAGCTTCTCTGCATGCTTCATCGTCGATGATACAGTTTCCAGCCATATTTACACCCATGTCTGTAGGAGATTTGTAAGGGCACTCGCCAAAGATCTTCTCGAACATAGCTTCCAGTACCGGGAATATCTCCACGTCGCGGTTATAGTTGACTGTAGTTTCTCCATATGCTTCCAGATGGAAAGGATCGATCATGTTGACATCATTAAGGTCTGCAGTAGCAGCTTCGTATGCCAGATTGACCGGGTGCTTCAGCGGTATATTCCAGATAGGGAAGGTTTCAAACTTCGCATAGCCTGCCCGCACGCCACGTTTCTGCTCATGGTAGAGCTGGGAGAGACAGGTGGCCATCTTTCCGCTTCCAGGTCCCGGCGCTGTGATAACGACCAGCGGTCTGGTGGTTTTGATGTAGTCATTTTTTCCGTATCCCTCGTCGCTTACGATATGAGGAATGTTGTTTGGATAGCCATCGATAGAGTAGAGGATATAGACAGGGATCCCCATTTTCTCAAGTCTCTTCTTGAATTGGTCTGCGCTGTTTTGTCCCGTATACTGGGTGATCGCAACGCTGCTCACATAAAGTCCTTTTTCAGTAAATGCATCGCGAAGGCGAAGTACGTCAGTATCATAGGTGATCCCCAGATCCCCGCGGATTTTGTTCTTCTCGATGTCTCCGGCACTGATAACAATCACGATCTCAGCCTGATCTGCCAGCTGCATCAGCATCTGAAGCTTGCTGTCCGGAGCGAACCCCGGAAGAACGCGGGAAGCATGGTAGTCATCGAATAATTTTCCGCCAAATTCGAGGTAAAGTTTGTTGTCAAACTGATTGATGCGCTCCCGAATATGCTCGGACTGCATGGAAAGATACTTTTGATTATCAAATCCGATTTTCATAGTGTTTTGTCCTCCTAAGTAAAAAGTGATTGAAATAAAAAATGTAACCGCTAAGCCTCTAATCTTTCACAGTCACAAATGTATACATACGAACTAATATTAAGTTCGAAAAAACAAAATTATAAAATACAAGACTTAGTATACTACAAATCATTCCCTGAAAGCTACTATAAAAAACAAAAATTTGCAAAAACATTGAAAATGTGAAATTTTTATAAAAATGCACTTTTTAAGGGTTTTCACGGGGGAAAAGAGTTGATTTATCAAAAAGAAATCCTTATAATGGGAAGAGTATCATAAGGAGGAGACTATGGACCAAAGACCAAATAATTATAATGATCAAAGACCGAACGGACCGGGACAGAATGGAAATGGCGGCCCGACCGGGCCAAAGAATAAATCATCTCTGTTGGTACTTTTGATTTGTGTACTGGCGACTTTGCTGATATGGACTTTATTCAGCAATATCATGCAGGAGTCTACATCCAAGGAAATCACATACGATAAGTTTATCGAGATGTTGGATGAAGGCCAGATCAAATCAGTGGAACTGCAGGATGGAGTATTGACGATCGTTCCGACGGAACAAAAAGTAGATGGAATCGAATTCCAGTATTCTACGACAGCTATGGAAGACAGCACGACGCTGACCGCGCGTCTTGAAGCTGCAAAGGCAAAAAATAAACAGGATATCACATTTAATGAGATACAGCCGGATCCAACCGGTTCAGTGATATATACGATAGTAAGCCTGTTGATACCATTTGTGCTTTTGATAGTTGGTATGAATTGGATCATGCGTAAGATGAACAAAGGCGGCGGCATGATGGGCGGTGTCGGAAAGAGCAAAGCGAAAGCTTATGTGCAAAAAGAGACCGGAGTTACTTTTAAAGACGTAGCCGGTGAGGATGAAGCGAAAGAATCTCTTCAGGAGGTTGTTGATTTCCTTCATAATCCTCTCAAGTATACAACAATCGGTGCGAAGCTGCCGAAGGGAGCCCTTCTTGTGGGACCTCCCGGAACAGGTAAGACTCTTCTTGCCAAGGCGGTAGCGGGCGAAGCACACGTACCATTTTTCTCACTGTCAGGTTCTGATTTTGTGGAAATGTTCGTAGGTGTGGGTGCATCCCGTGTTCGTGACTTGTTTGAAGAAGCGAAGAAAAATGCACCATGTATCATTTTTATCGATGAGATCGATGCCATCGGAAAAAGCCGTGACAGCAAGTACGGCGGCGGAAATGACGAGCGTGAGCAGACATTGAACCAGCTTCTGGCAGAGATGGATGGATTTGATACCTCAGCAGGTATCCTGATCCTTGCAGCGACGAACCGTCCGGAGATCCTTGATCCGGCACTTCTTCGTCCGGGCCGTTTTGACCGAAGAGTCATCGTGGAAAGACCTGATCTTAAGGGAAGGGTAAACATCCTGAAGGTTCATTCAAAGGATGTATCTCTGGATGAGACCGTAGATCTGGATGCGATCGCCCTGGCTACATCAGGTGCAGTTGGTTCCGATCTTGCCAATATGATCAATGAGGCAGCGATCCTTGCAGTTAAGAATGGCCGTAAGGCGGTTGCACAGCAGGATCTGTATGAAGCAGTAGAGGTAGTTCTTGTGGGTAAGGAGAAGAAGGACAGGATCCTGAGCCAGGAAGAACGTAAGATTGTTTCTTACCATGAGGTTGGTCATGCACTGGTCAGTGCTCTGCAAAAGGATGCAGAACCAGTCCAGAAGATCACTATCGTACCAAGAACTATGGGTGCACTGGGATATGTTATGCAGGTTCCGGAGGAAGAAAAATATCTGAATACCAAGACAGAGCTGGAGACGATGCTTGTGGGATTCCTTGCAGGCCGTGCAGCAGAAGAACTTGTATTTGGAAATGTTACCACTGGCGCATCAAATGATATCGAGAAAGCAACCCAGATAGCGAGAGCTATGATCACGCAGTATGGTATGTCTGAGAAGTTTGGATTGATGGGACTTGCCTCTGTGGATAATCAGTATCTGGGCGGACGGGCTTCACTGAACTGTGGAGATGCCACCGCAACTGAGATCGATCATGAAGTGATGATCATGCTGAAGTCTTCCTATGAACAGGCAAAGACGATCCTGGCAGGTCACAGAGAAGCACTGGACCGCATCGCAGCATTCCTGATCGAGAAAGAAACCATTACTGGAAAAGAATTCATGGAGATCCTCCGTGAAGTGGAAGGCAACAACAAATTAGGAACTTCCGCTCAGGAAGATCAGTTCTCTATGCAGGGAATATCAGAAGACGATGATTATGATATGGAACGCAAGGTGGGACCGACCAATTTATTTGACAATGATGATGACGATGCAGCCGAGGCTGGCAGGTTAGATGGCAGTGAGTCAGACGATATGACATCAGACGGCACTACATCCAATAGTAAAGTGGATAATACATCATCAGACAATAAAGATTTATAAAGTGCATTGGGTGTAAATCAGAGAAAGCGATGTTTACACCCAATTTTATGTCCTGAAATATGAATTATGTAAACTTGATTTTCTGAAATGGGTCAGCAGCAGTATATTTTCACTATTGCCCCGTTAGCAGTTATAACATAATAAGACAGGGAATAAAATGCACTTGTTTTTATACCAGAGATACAATTATAATGTGGATATAATTGGGTGACAAGCCAATCGCCCCTTTATCAGTCATGATAGACGGCAGGGGAGAAATTATGTTTGTCTTTGCCCCGGCAAACAATTAAGTTGCAAGGGAATGTGTTGTTTTTGCAAGGGAATGTGTTATTTTGTCAAGGGAACATGCTATTTTTATAAAGGGAGGAATCCTATGTTTGACATTCAGGAAGAACTTAAAAAGCTTCCCGGAAAACCGGGAGTTTATATCATGCACGATGAAAAAGATGCCATCATTTATGTTGGCAAGGCGATCAGCCTGAAGAATCGTGTGCGCCAGTATTTCCAAAGCAGCAGGAATCTGGGGATCAAGAAGGAACAGATGGTGCAGCAGATTGCACGTTTTGAATATATTATTACGGATTCAGAACTGGAAGCGTTGGTATTGGAATGTAATCTGATCAAGGAACACAGGCCGAAATACAACACGATGCTGAAAGATGACAAAAGTTATCCGTTTATTAAAGTTACAGTGAATGAAGAATATCCAAGAGTTTTATTTGCGAGACGCATGAAGAAGGACAAGGGGAAATACTTTGGACCGTATACCAATGCGGGAGCGGTTAAAGATTCTCTGGAATTGATTCGGAAGTTGTATCATGTCCGGACCTGCAACAGAAATCTGCCGAAAGATATAGGGAAGGAAAGGCCATGCTTGTATTATCACATTAAGCAATGCAAGGCGCCTTGCCAGGGGTATATTTCCCAGGAAGAATATCAGGCCCAGATAGAGGGAGTGCTTGATTTTCTAAATGGCGATTATAAGAAGATGATGAAAGAGCTTGAACAAAAAATGTTGGAAGCATCCGATGAGCTGCGCTTCGAGGATGCGGTGGAATACCGTGATCTGATGCAAAGTATTCAGAAGATAGGGGAACGGCAAAAGATCACAGGCAGTCAGGGCATCGACAAAGATGTGATCGCTATGGCGGCGGATGAGGAGGATGCGGTAGTTCAGGTATTCTTCATCCGGGATGGGAAAATGATAGGAAGAGATCATTTTTATCTGAGGATAGCGGCGGATACGTCTCAAAGTCAGGTGCTGGAAAGCTTCATTAAACAGTTTTACGCCGGAACACCATTCATTCCTAAGGAGTTGATGCTTCAAAGCGAAATAGATGAGATTACGGTGCTTGAGGAGTGGCTGACGAAGAAGCGTGGACAGCGTGTTCACATCCACGTTCCGAAAAAAGGTTCCAAAGAAAAACTGGTAGAGTTGGCAGCGAGAAATGCACAGATGGTACTCAGCCAGGATCGCGAAAAGTTAAAGCGTGAAGAGGGACGGACGATCGGAGCAATGAAAGAAATCTGTGATCTTCTTGGACTCGAGAAGCTAAATCGTGTAGAATCCTATGATATTTCCAATATCAGTGGTTTCGAATCGGTTGGTTCAATGGTGGTTTATGAAAAAGGAAAACCAAAGAGAAATGATTATCGAAAGTTCAAGATAAAATCAGTCAAAGGACCGGATGATTATGCCAGTATGGAGGAAGTTTTGACCAGACGATTCAAGCGTGGATTGTCGGAGCGTGAGGAACAGGCTGTGCTGGCGGAGCAAACTGCCCGGAAGGAACAGGCTATTTCGGAAGACCTGCCTGCCCGGACAGAAACCTTGATCGGCACGGATACAGATAGTAAGGCTTCAAACAATACAGAAGATATAATACAAGGCGGATTCAGCCAATTTCCAGATATCATCCTTATGGATGGTGGCAAAGGACAGGTCCATATCGCAGAACAGGTACTGGACAATCTGGGAATCTCGATCCCGGTCTGTGGAATGGTAAAAGATGATAATCACCGCACAAGGGGATTGTATTACCACGATCAGGAAATACCGATCAGTCATTCCACAGAAGGATTTAAGCTGATCACAAGAATCCAGGATGAGGTCCATCGCTTTGCAATCGAATATCATCGCCTGCTCAGAAGCAAGGGACAGATCCATTCTATCCTGGATGATATTGAAGGAATCGGACCGGCAAGAAGAAAAGCACTTATGAAACAGTTCCAGTCCATTGAAGCGATACAGAATGCTTCAGTGGAGGAATTATCTCAGGCCCCCTCCATGAATGAAAGGGCGGCGAAGCAAGTATATGATTTTTTCCATAAGGAATAAGAAATATTTGTTCTGGCGTTTTAGAAAATGCTGGAATCTTACAAACATGCAAGCCCAAAGAAAAGGCTTGATATAAAAAGGTTAGTTTGTTATAATTTCAATAGATATTCAGCAGCTTTACAAAAGATGCTGAATAGCTGTTATTTTTATAAGATATGGAATTTTCAGTGCCAGACAGTTGTATATAAAGATATGTCTTTGACAACTATCGGTTAAAAGGGAATCAGGTGCAAGTCCTGAGCGATCCGGTCACTGTGAACAGGGAGCGAAGCCAAAGAAACCATTGCGTACGATACGGTACGTGAGAAGGATGGCCAAGCGATGATCTGTGAGTCAGGAAACCTGCTGAAAATGTTGGTGAATAGCTTCCGAAGAAAGCATGTATTCATACGAATAAGACGCTGATCGTCTTATTTATATAAGCGCAAAATTGATCACGGGATAAGTGTCCGTGTACTTTGCTACGCATATTGATGCATCTGCTTCCTCAAAGGGGCAGGTGCTTTTTTTATATCATAGGAAATTGCATCCGATCAGCGTAAACCAACAGGATATGGCAAGCCTTCCGAATGCCGCACACTATTTGATGCAGAAAGCTGCATTAGAAGGAGAGGAAGAAAATGAAGAGAAATACGTCAAGATTTCTGGCATTATTGCTGTCTGTGTCCATGGCCATGGCTCCGGTTATGGATGTTTATGCTGCCGGGACTGATCAGACAGAGAGAGTACTGACAGTTGAAAATGAAGCAGATCCACAAAGTATTACGGAGGTATCGCCACAGCCAACGGCAGCAGATGACGAAGCACAGAAGGAGACTGAAAAAGCACAGGAGGTGTCGGCACAGGAGACATCAGCAAAGAAGACATCAACACAGGAGACGGAAGTAAAAACTCAAAATCAGGAAAGCAAAGATAAAAAAGAAACTTCAAAGGAAGATACAAAAAAAACAAAAGAGGAAAAAGAAGATACAGACAAAGAAAAAATTGACACGAAAACAGACGACACCAAAAAGGATGAGTCTGACAAAAAAGTAAATGAAGAATCCGCTTCGGCAGAATCTGCACCAGCTGCATCAGAAAACATCCAGCAGGATAAAACTGAAATTACAGTTCCAGAAGAAATAGCCGAGGAATTTGTAATTGCAGATTTGAAGGCAGAGCTGGCAGGCGAGGATATTCAGATTAAAATATCTACAACGAAAAAGATATATGACCGGATCTATATAGGCAACAAAAAGGATGAAAATAAAACTCCTGTTGTAATGGGTGAAAGTAATGGCCAGGGCGGATATGATTTCACTTTCAAAGTCCCAGCCTCCAAGCAGGGAGAGAAGACAAATCTTGTACCGGGAAATCAATCCAAGGACACATGGTATAAGGAAAAAGATGTATTTGTGGAGATTCCGAACCTGAAGAGTGAGGAAACAACAGAAGATAAAGGTACAGAAGATAAGAATACGGAAGATAAGAATACAGAAAATAAAGATACAGAAAATAAAGATACAGAGAAAAAAAATGAAGAAGAAAAGCCAGAAAAAACCCCAGACACGGAAGCGACATCTCAAAAGAACGCGATGATGTCACTGGGAAGCTTAGCGGCAATTTCAGATGCAGAGAACACAGCAGATGCTGGTATCACAGCTATTTATGGAAGTGATAATACGAAAAATCCAGGCCAGGCATATTCGATGTTCAAGATTGCAGAATCGACAGCGAAGAAAAATGGGGATAAGATTGATATTACAATCTCTGTTTCTCCAAATAGTGTCGGAAACTTCTCATATGATGCCATTTATATTGGAAGTAAAGACGATGAAACGAAGGAACCGTTGATTATGGGCGTTACTGATACGGGAAAGAATTTGCAGGTGTATACTTTCCAGGTACCAGTTTCAGCTGAAGGAAAAGAAGTCAATTTTGTGCCAAGAAGTGCGAAAAACCAAAAATTCAGCACCAGTAGCATCCTTGCACTTAAGATACCGGCTCTGGGAGGCGGAACTGATGTAACGCCGACACCGACGCCAACCGTAACCCCAACGGTAACGCCAACCGTAACGCCAACGGTAACCCCAACCCCAACGCCAGAAGAGGGTACTAACGCAGGTGTGATGGTGATCAAAGAATCTGATCAGACAGAATTTAAGATGTTTGCCATTTCCAAATCAACAGCTGCAGTAAATGGAGAAAAGATCGATATTACATTGTCAACAAATAACACCTCCTACAGCAATTTATATATGGGTCTCAAAGAGGATGACCCCAAAACGCCGGTTATCACAGGAACCAGCATGGAGAATGGTGGATGGACTTTTGCTTTTTCAGTATCGTTGAGTGCAAAAGGCACAACAATCCCTATCGTTCTTGGAAAGCCGGACGGAAGCTGGTATACCAAGCAGAACCTCCTGCTGAAAGTGCCGGATGTATCTGGCGGATCAGGAAGCACACCGGATGAAAAGCCGGATGCAGAACTTACAGATGCAGGGATGAAAGTTGAGCAGGGAGGAACAGGATATCCATTTCCATCAAAACGATTTGAAATCAAAAGTTCTTCTGCAAAATTATTTGGAGATCAGCTCCAGTTGAACATTACTGTATCAGGAACGTATTTTGACAGAATATATCTGGGAAATAGATCAGATGATACGAAGGAACCAGTGATCCAGGGAACGACAGACGGAAGTGATTACACTTTCATATTAAAAGTATCCGCTGACAAACAGGGACTTAGCATTCCGATCACAGCAGGAAAAAAAGATGGCGCATGGGACACCACATATGACCTGTTCCTTACGATTCCAAACTTAAATAAAACATTCGATCTGGATTCGTATACAGATGGAAAATACGACATTTTTGGAAATGTACATACAGACAATGAAATGATGGCTGTTGATAAAGGCAGTTACATAGTAGTAAAAGGAGATCAGGTGACGGTTACTTTGATCACCAGATCGCAAAGCTATGACAAGATATATCTGGGAAGCATAGAGGACAGCACCGAGCAGAAAGAAGCAAATGCGATCCTGTATAAATCTTTGGAGGAAGAAGGCAGGACGGACTACAGAGTGTTTACATTCAATGTGCCAAAAAGCGCGATCGGCGGCAGAGTTCCATTTGTGAAGTATCAAAAGGCCACTGCACAGAGGGAGGGGTACTGGGAGACAAAGCAGGATAGCTTGAATATATCTCAATTTTTAGTAAAGACCGAGGATAAAGATCCGACGACACCGACAGACCCAACTCCAACAGATCCGCCAACGCCGGGTGCAGGTACCGTGTCAGACGGAACTTACAGTGCTGACGTAGAGTCAAGCAGTTCGATGTTCAATGTTATCGGCTGCGTGCTCACATCAAAAAATGGCAAGATGAGTGCAGTCATCACACTGAACGGAACGGGATATGATTATCTCTATGCAGGAACAGCAGCAGACGCAGCAAATGCATCAAAATCAGAGTGGAGTCCATTCGTGAAGAATTCTGAAGGCAAGTACACCTATGAGATTCCGGTTTCGGCACTGGATACACCGATCCCGGTTGCAGCTCATTCTATCAGTAAAAATGTCTGGTATGACCGTAAACTTACCTTTAAGTCAGACACCTTAAAACGTCTCATTGAAAATGGTATCTACAAGGTTAATGTTACGTCGAGCGCCAGTATGTTCAAGGTGGTAGACTGTGCAATGACAGTAAAGAATGGAAATATGAATGCGGTTATCACGTTAAGCGGAACCGGCTACGATTATCTTTGCCTTGGAACTGCAGCAGATGCGGAAAAAGCATCCTCGTCCACCTGGATCCCATTTGTGAAAAATGCATCGGGACAGTATACTTATACAATTCCGGTTTCAGCTCTTGATACAGACATCGCAGTAGCGGCAAGATCACAAAAATATGTAAAATGGTATGACAGAACTTTGAGATTTTTGTCAGCAGATATGGTGAAGATCGGTGACGCAGATGGCAGCGGTTCTGGAAACGGTACAGGAAGCGGCTCAGGCAGCCAAACCGGCACAGGAAGCGGTGCCACAGGCGGTACAACAGGCGGCTCAGGTCAGAATGCAAATGGAAATAACACGGGAACACCTGCAGAAAATGATAATAAAGCAGATACAGAATCAAAATACGAATCAGATACAAGCGGAAGTACGGGCATAGTTAACAGCTCGACAAGCTTAAAAGACGGCGTCTACAAACCGGACAAATTCACCTGGTCAGGCGGTACCGGACGTGTCAGCATTTCCTGCAGCAAGATCACAGTGACAGGTGGAAAGGCATTTGCAACGATCGCCTTTAGCAGTCCGTATTACTCCTACGTGAAAGCAAATGGAAATAAATATTATGGTACAAGCAGCGGATCCTCCACGACATTTGTCATCCCGGTGGAATTAAATAAAAATAATCAGATCATCGCACTGACCACGAAAATGTCAGCAAATCATGAGATTGCCTACAGCATCTTTGTGTATCTTGAGGCCGCAGCGAAGGCAGATGGAGTCACAGTAACAGGTGGCAAGAGCACAGGCAACAAAGCACTGGATGAAGAAGCACCAGAAATCATGGGACTTGAGTATGAGACGGAAACGAAGCTGGATTATGCGGAGTATTTTAAACTATATAATTATTCACAGGGAATTAAGCTTCTTGAGATTGACATGACAAAAGATACTGCTTTAGATCCTGAGCTGACCGAAGACAAAGATGATGAAACGACGGTAGACAGCGATACAGATAGTACAGAAGATGCAGAAGCAGCAGATGCAGAGACAGAAGCGGATAACGCCCAGGAGGATTCTTCCCCGATCGAGACGGATGCAGAAGCAGCAGCAAAGCTATATCAGGGAAATATCGTAAAATATCTTCTCGTGCCAGAAGACGTGGAGATACCGGTAGGTCTTGACAAAGAGATGATAGTTGTTCAGCTTCCGGCAGATAAGGCATATGTGGCATCCGATGATGTTTTAGATATTTTGGATGAGATCGGAGCAGAAAAATCTATAGCAGCAGTAGGCTGCAAAAAGGATGAATGCAAGGTTGACAGTGTTGCCGAGGCAATGGAGAAAGAAGATGTCATTTATGCTGGAACCTACGATGAGCCTGAATATAAGGAACTTCTGACCAGCAAATGTAACCTCACCATTCTTCCATCCGATATTTTGCCGAAGGAGGATGAAGACACATCCGATAATGAGACAGCCAAGGATGAAGATAATGTCGATACAGCAGCAACTACAGAAGATTTAGATGAGAATTTGCCAGAGGAAGAACTGGATGCAGAACAACAGGCCGACCGTCTGGATCAGATTTCAGAGCATTTTGCCATACTGCAGATTCCTATGATCGTGGACCGCTCTATGGACGAGAAAACAGACCTTGCGAAATATGAATGGATCAAGGTATATGGAGCATTGTTTGGATGTGAAGAGAAAGCAGATACATTAATGAAGCAGTATATGGAGAAAAACAAATAATGGAAAAACTAAGAAGAAAATCATATGGGTGGGCCGCTTACTTTGCGGCTGCCCTGATGTCAGGATCACTTTTGCTGACGGGATGCGGTACTGCTAATAGTGAAAGTACGGGCACTCAGGCGGAGGAAGAGACAAAGCCAGCTGCCCAGGCAGAGACATCGGTGGATCCGGGTGATGCCGATACAGCAGAATCAGGGACAGATGATGCAGATGAGACAAAAGATGAAAAAAATGAAAAAGACACAGCGGCAGATACCAGAACTGTAGAAACTGATGCTCCACAGATCAATGGCCTCACATACGAATCCACCTTGAAGCTGGATTATGCAGAATGCTATGATGTGCACTACTACAAGGATGGCTATGCATTGATCGACGTTCACGACAGCGCACGATATCTGATCGTGCCGGAAAGTCAGGAAGCACCGGAAGGTATAGATGAGGACATTATAATCCTCAAAGAGCCATTGGATAAGATCTATCTGGCGGCAACATCAGCCATGGCACTCTTTGATTCCCTGGATGAGCTGGATTCCATCCGTATGTCAGGAACAGCCAAATCCGGGTGGTATATTGATCATGCAGTTGAAGCGATGGAGTCAGGAGATATCCTTTTTGCAGGAAAATACAGTGAGCCGGACTATGAGATGCTTGTGGGAGAAAACTGTAATCTCGCCATCGAATCCACCATGATACAGCATGTGCCAAAGGTGCAGGAAATGATAGAGACGTTGGGAATACCGGTATTTATCGACAGATCCAGCTACGAATCCCATCCACTGGGCAGAACGGAATGGATCAAACTTTATGGAGTGATGACAGGGAAGGAAGCAGAGGCAGAAACATTTTTCAACAAACAGACAGAAGTGATCACGGAACTGAAGGATTTCCCGAATACAGAGAAGAAAGTAGCATTTTTCTATGTGAACACAGATGGCTCTGTAGTAGTGAGAAAATCAAGTGATTACGTTCCGCGTATGATAGAGATCGCAGGCGGAAGATATGCATTTGATGATCTGGAGGATGATGAAAGCAGCCGTTCCTCCGTACAGATGTCGATGGAAGAGTTCTATGCAACAGCAGTAGATGCGGATTATCTGGTATATAATGCCACCATAGACAGTCCTATCAGCAGCATGGAGGAATTACTGGCCAAAAGTGATCTTTTCGAGGACTTCAAGGCAGTAAAAGAGGGAAATGTCTGGTCTACAGGAAAATATCTGTACCAGGCTACCGATATCGTGGGAAATCTTATTACAGACCTTCATCTGATGCTCACAGACGGAGATACAAGCAACATGACATTCATATCCAAAATAGAGTGAGTTATCACAGAAAGAAAAATCTTCGAAATAGAAAAGAAATGATAAAATGTAAATGATCATCAAGGAGAAAATATGCAGAAGAATAGCACCGGCAGGGATAAAGAAAAAAAGGAGATTCCATCAGGAATGACAGAATCGGGAGGATTCCACAGTGAAAACTTCAGGAGGCGTTCCCGTTACTTTGCAGTATTTGCAATTTTACTGGCAGCCTTTTTCTTTATCACCATACTGAATATTAATACCGGAAATGTTAATATTTCGGTACCAAAGATACTGCGGATCATATTTGCACGGACAGGTGATCTGAAAGAATATAATATTATATGGAAGATCCGTCTGCCGCGTATCCTGATGGCAGCTATCTTAGGAGGAGCCTTGTCTCTTGCCGGATTTTTGCTGCAGACATTTTTTGAAAATCCGATTGCAGGTCCATTTGTACTGGGTATCTCTTCCGGTGCGAAAATGGTGGTGGCCTTCACTATGATTTATTTCCTGGGACATTTTAAAAATGTTTCTTCTTATACGCTCATTATTGCTGCTTTTGTTGGCTCGCTGATCTCGATAGGATTTATATTGCTCATATCAAGAAGGATCAATCACATGGCCACTCTGCTGGTGGCGGGGATCATGATCGGATATATATGTTCAGCGGTTACAGACTTTGTAGTGACTTTTGCCGATGATTCGGACATAGTGAATCTTCACGGATGGTCTCAGGGGAGTTTTTCCGGCATGAGCTGGAGCAATGTTTATCTGTCGGCAGCGGTGATAGGTATGACCGTGATCCTGACATTTATGCTGGCAAAACCAATAGGGGCCTATCAGTTGGGAGAGGCTTATGCACAAAGCATGGGAGTAAATATTAAAGTGTTTCGGATAGCACTCATATTGTTGTCCAGCATACTTTCGGCATGTGTGACTGCATTTGCAGGGCCGATTTCATTTGTGGGGATTGCTGTACCTTATCTTGTGAAGAGAAGCTTGAACACTTCCCGTCCGCTGATCGTTATACCGGGTACATTTCTTGGCGGAGCTGTATTTTGTATGATGTGTGATCTGATCGCACGGATGGCATTTGCACCGATGGAACTTAATATCAGTACGGTCACATCCATATTTGGTGCGCCGATTGTTATCTTTATGATGCTGCGCCGGAAGAGAGGAAATTGATATGGCAGAATACTATTTTCAGATGAAAGATTTATCGGTGGGATATAATGGAAAAGCATTGATCCATGATATCTGTATAGACATCAAAAAAGGAGAAATCGTTACTCTGATAGGACCAAATGGATCGGGAAAGTCCACAATATTGAAAAGCATTACCAGACAGCTGAAAGTAATAGGTGGCAAGGTGTACTTTGACGAGAAAAATATCCATGAAATATCTTATAAAGAACTGTCTACGCAGATGGCGGTCGTCCTCACACAGCGCATGAAACCGGAGCTTATGACCTGCCATGATATAGTGGCAACAGGACGATATCCATACACGGGAAGACTTGGTATCTTATCTGTGGAAGATGAGAGCAAAGTAGATGCGGCACTGGAAGCAGTTCATGCCCAGGAACTTGGTCCCTGCGATTTTAATGCGATCAGTGACGGGCAAAGACAGAGAGTTTTGCTGGCCAGAGCCATATGTCAGGAACCGGATATCATCATTTTGGACGAACCGACTTCCTTTCTCGATGTTCGTCATAAGCTGGAACTTTTAGCTATCCTTCGGAGAATGACGAAAGAAAAACAAATTACGGTCATCATGTCTCTTCATGAAATCGACCTGGCACAGAAAATATCAGACAAGATCATTTGCGTAAAAGGGGACCGGATATCCCATTATGGAACGCCAGAAGAAATATTTCATGAGGATGTCATCCGGGATCTTTATGAAATAGATAATGGTTTCTTTGATCCTTGCTTTGGGAGTATAGAGCTTCCCCGTCCAAAAGGCGAGGCCCAGGTACTTGTACTGTCTTCCTGTGGAAGCGGTATCCCGGTATTTCGAAAATTAGAGAAAGAAAATATTCCATTTGCGGCAGGCATCCTATATACCAACGATATAGACTATCAGCTGGCCAGACTGCTGGCAAGTGAGGTGGTGAGTGAGAAACCATTTCAGGAAATAAGCGATGAGGCATATGAAAAAACGGTGGAGATCATGGAAAAATGTACCCGGATCATCGACGCAGGAGTGACGATAGGCATGTGCAATAAAAAGATGGAACAGCTTATAGAAATGGCCTCAAAAACAGGAAAACTGGAGAAATGTGAAGTTGAATAAAAATCAAATAATAAATAAGTTGCTGCGTACACAGTAACTGTCAACGTAAAAGAAGCCGTCCCAAAAGACAGCTTCTTTTATCGTAAAAATTCCAGTGATAAATGGAGTGGCTTATTGCAGTCACAAAATCCATGTGTTAGAATAAGGAAAGAATGTAGTGGAAAAAGGAGGCCAATTATGAAGGCTGTAAAATTGACTAAAATGGTCGAGGAGATGAATCTGAAGAATCTCACACCGGATGTCGATATGGAGAAGATCCAGATCACACTTCCGGATATCAATCGTCCGGCGCTTCAGCTGACGGGATATTTTGAGCATTTTGCCTCAAACCGTGTGCAGATCATAGGATACGTTGAGTATACTTATCTGATGCATCTGGAAGAGCAGGAGAGGATTCGTTGCTTCGAAGAATTCATATCAAAGAAGATTCCATGCGTGATTTTTACAACGATGACAGAACCGGAACATAACATGTTGGAGCTGGGCGAAAAGTATGGCGTACCCATCTTTGGAACAGAACGTACCACATCGAACTTTATGGCAGAGATCATTCGCTGGCTGACCGTTCAGCTTGCACCATGTATTTCTATCCATGGAGTTTTGGTGGATGTATATGGTGAGGGAGTCCTTATCATGGGCGAGAGCGGCATCGGTAAAAGCGAGGCAGCATTGGAGCTTATCAAGAGGGGCCATCGTCTGGTAAGTGATGATGTGGTTGAGATCAGTAAGGTCAGTGATGTTACTCTTGTGGGAACGGCACCGGATATCACCCGACATTTTATCGAACTTCGAGGTATCGGTATCATCGATGTCAAGACCTTGTTTGGTGTGGAAAGTGTTAAGAATACCCAGTCCATCGATCTGGTCATCAAGCTGGAAGAGTGGGACAGAGAGCGGGAATATGACCGTCTGGGACTGAACGAGGAATACACAGAGATTCTTGGAAATAAAGTAGTATGCCATTCTCTGCCGATCCGTCCGGGAAGAAATCTGGCTGTGATCGTAGAGTCAGCGGCAGTCAACCATCGTCAAAAGAAGATGGGATACAATGCTGCACAGGAACTGTACAACCGTGTACAGGCGAATTTATCAAGAAAAAGGGAGGACTAATTTAAATGTCAGTTTATTGTTTTGGTATCGATATCGGAGGAACAACAGTAAAATGTGGATTATTTCAGACTACTGGAGAGCTGTGTGAAAAATGGGAGATCAAAACCCGCACAGAGGATAATGGAAAAGCTATCCTTCCAGATGTGGCAGAAGCTATTTTGGCAAAGATGAAGGAAAAAGATATTACAAAAGAGATGGTAGCAGGAGTGGGAGTTGGTGTTCCGGGACCTGTTATCAGAGAACGTGAAGTTGCAGTAGCAGTTAATCTGCACTGGGGCTATACGATGCTGGCAAATGAATTGGAAGAACTTTTGGGAGATATTCCGGTTAAAGTAGGTAATGATGCAAATGTTGCAGCCTTGGGCGAGATGTGGAAAGGCGGCGGAGAAGGAACAAATGATCTTATCATGGTAACACTGGGTACTGGTGTTGGCGGCGGGATCATTGTTGGCGGAAAGATCGTTACAGGAGCTCACGGAGCTGGCGGAGAGATCGGACATGCCTGCGTAGAGCCGGAAGAGACAGAAGCCTGCAACTGTGGGAATAAAGGATGTCTTGAGCAGATGGCGTCTGCTACCGGTATCGTTCGTCTTGCTAAGAAGATCCTTGCTGAATCAGATCAGGAATCCGTATTGTCAAAAGGCGAGGTAAGTGCTAAGACAGTATTTGACGCATACAAAGACGGTGACGCAGTGGCAGAAAAGATTGTTGATAAGTTTGCTGGATATCTTGGAAATGCCCTTGGAATCTTCTCATGCGTAGTTGATCCGGATATCATAGTGATCGGAGGCGGAGTATCAAAAGCAGGACAGCCGCTGATTGATGCAGTGAAGAAATATTTCCAGAGAGATGCTTTCCTTTCATGCAAAGATACACCGATCGTATTGGCTAAATTGGACAATGATGCAGGAATCTATGGAGCAGCTAAGTTAGTTGTTGAGTAAGGATGATCTAAATTAATAAAAAAACACATCCGACAGATGATATGAATTATCTGTCGGATGTGTTTTTTTATTCTTGATCTAGATCATTGAGCTGATCGTATTTTGTGAAAGTTTGTCATACCCGTCTAGTACTTTATGCTGCCGGCTGAGTCGCAGCGGGTGCAGCAGTTCCAGCATCCGGTGCAGGTGCCGCTCCATCGGCAGGTGGTGTTGCAGCTCCGTCGCCTGCTGCAGCACCGCCGTCTCCAGCATTTTCCCCTTCGGCGGTTCCGGCGGCATCGCCTTCGGTACCGTCAGCAGGTGCGTTAGGATCTTCGGTAGGTACTGGTGTAGGTTCCGGTGTTGGTGGAACATAATGCTGAGTACAACGTGTGGTAGGTATAGAATCAGTTGCAAAGTATTCAGTCCTTGTAGGACATCCAAGTCCGGCGAGAAGTCCGGTTCCGGCACAGATGGTAGCTTTTTGAACGTCGGAAGGCATCTCGAACTCGGCCGTAGGAAGATCCGTATGGATACGGTTCATGATCTTTGTCCAAAGTGTCTTGTGGAAGTTTTTGTAATCATCCAACAGGAACTCGTTGGTATCATATCCTGCCCAGACTGCACATGTGTAATATGGTGTGAAGCCCGCAAACCACACATCTCTTGTTGCTGAAGTGGTACCGGTTTTTCCGGCTACAGGCATGTTGTCAAGTCTCAGCTGGCTACCTGTTCCGCCTTCATCATTGATAACACTTTCCATGGCACTGGTAAGCAGGTATGCAGTGCTGTCACTATAGACCTGGGTGGTTTCAGGTTCATTTTCCAGGATGACATTTCCGTTATTGTCGAGGATCTTTGTGTAAAAGATAGGTTTTGTATAAGTTCCGCTGTTGGCGATCGCTGCATAAGCAGCAGTCAGTTCCAGCGTAGACACACCGTTTGTGATACCGCCAAGAGCGGTAGGCTCACGGGCATCGTCAAATACCTGTCCATTGATCACTTCATGATCTGTTACTTTTTCAAATCCCAGTTTTTTCAGATATTCATAACCGAGAGCCGGTGTGATATCACGGAAACACTGGATCGCAATGGTGTTACAGGAAATTTTAATGGCATCCCGTACCGTCATCGCTCCTCGGTATCCACTGTAAGCATTTTTTACAGGTGTTCCGGTTCCTTCATAGGTGATCGCCTGATCCACATAAGTGTCAGCCAAAGTCAGGTTAAAATCATTGATGGCGGGTCCATACACAGCCAAAGGTTTGAATGTAGAACCGGGCTGGCGATAAGTGTCAGTGGCTCTGTTAAGAGTCAGACTGGCAGTTTTTGCACCTCGTCCTCCGACGATTCCTTTGACATAACCGGTATGCTGATCCATCACGACCATGGAAGACTGAGGCTGTGCAGCAAAGCTGATCTGCTCAGCGATGATTTTTTCACCTGGAAGAACAACGGCAGCTTTGTATTGATTGACATATTCCTGAGCCTCTGCTTCTGAGTTAAAAAGAAGATCAAATTGATCATCTCCATGATCTTTGAAGTAGAGTTTCATCATTTCTTTACTATAGTTTTGAGTAGGGCCATCTGCTTTTTCCACAGACAGCGCCCAGTCAAGTCCCACCTGTATGGTGCTGGGAAAATTCTCTTCGTTCTGATACTCTTCATCCATAACAGACTGAATATCAGGATCCTGAGTAGTATAGATCCGAAGCCCGCCGCTGTACAAAGCAGTCTGTGCCTGAACCTTAGTATATCCCTTCTGTTCCTGCAGATCGGTGATGATCTGGAACGTAAGTTCATCGATAAAATAAGAATACGGTGTTGCTGTTGCTTGAGTAGAGTCTGTTTCCTGAATCCGCTCATAAACATTATCTGCAAGTGCCTCATCATATTGGACCTGGGAAATATATCCCTGCTCGAGCATATTATTGAGGACTTTTTCCCGACGTTCTGCATTTTTATCAGGATGATTGATCGGGTTCAGTGCGTATGGATTCTGTGGGATAGCTGCAAGAACAGCACATTCTGAGAGGGTCAGTTCACTGCAGTCCTTTCCAAAATATCTTTGTGAAGCGGCCTGTACACCATAAGTTCCAGCCGACAGGTTGATCGTGTTCAGATAATTTTCAAGGATGACGCTTTTGGTATCCATACCTTCAGCTGTAAGCGATGCTTCTAACTGGAGTGCCAGATATTGTTCCTGAAATTTACGCTTGAACCGCTCCATCTTACCTTCTGTAGTCCAATCGGTAAAGACATTGTTTTTTAGCAGCTGCTGTGTCAGAGTACTGGCACCTTCATTAAAATGAAATCCGCGTGCCACACCATTGGCAAATGCACGCAAAATACCGCGGACATCAATACCGTTGTGCTCATAAAAACGTTCATCCTCGATCGCAACAATGGCATGCTGCATGTCCAGAGGAATTTTATCGATAGATACGGACATTCGGTTGGCCGAAGGAGCCGATAATTTTTGAAGCTGGTTGCCATCTGCATCATATACAAAAGTTGCGTTGCCGATTGGCATGATATTAACATCGGATATATCCGGCGAACTGTCGATGATGGCACGGAAAGCACCAACGCCCATGCAGGCTATGACCACACATATGGCTGCAAAACTGAGAAAAAGAATTCTTAAAAAAGTAACGCCAGCTTTATTACCCATACGGGAGGAAGCAGAAGTCAGCTCTTTTCGCTTCTTTTGCGTGGATTTTTTTCCATAATTCATTTAAGTACCTCCTTTATACCGCTCTATTATAGCAAATTACATTTTTTATTAAAAGACCAAAATGAAAAGTTCACATTTTGGCTTGCAGATAATAAAATAAGTCCATATAATTGTAATTATAAATGCACCGGGCAGAGGCATCAAACGATGATCGTCTGTTGCGTGCCAAGATGGCATGTGAGCGAGTCACTATATATTAAGGAGAATAACCATGTTAGAGCGATATAAAACCATATATCAGGGAAAAGAGGGAGAAATCATTGAAAAAAAGTCCCGCTTTATAGCTACGGTAAGGTTGGTTGAGACAGAAGAGGAAGCTCTCTCGTTCATAGAGGAGATGCGCAAAAAGTACTGGAATGCTACCCATAACTGTTTTGCTTATGTCATAGGAGAACGAAAAGAGACGGTCCGCTGCAGTGATGACGGCGAACCTGGCGGCACTGCGGGAAAACCCATGCTGGATGTGCTTTTGGGAGAAGAACTATATAACACAGCAGTAGTAGTGACCCGATACTTTGGTGGAACGCTTCTGGGAACAGGAGGTTTGGTGCGGGCATATTCCAAAGCGGTACAGGAAGGACTTGCCCAGAGTCGTATCATAGAGAAACAGTACGGGGCAGTGCTGGAGATCGGCACCGATTATAATGGGGTAGGCAAGATCCAGTATCTCATAGGGGAAAGAAAACTTCCAATCCTGGATTCGGAATATACAGATAAGGTAAAGATGAAAGTGCTTCTGCCGGTAAATGAAGTGGATGCATTTTGTGCGGAACTGACCGAAGGGACAAGCGGCAGAGCAAAGCTGGAAGTGACGGACAAGCTGTATTATGCGGTGCTGGACGGAAAAGTTCTGATGGGAGATGAATTAAGAGGATAAAAAAGGATAAAAGGTACAAAACCAGAATCCACTGATCAATACCTTTTATCCTCTTTTGATGGATGATCAATAATGAATGATCATCGGTGATCACATAGTTTCAGGTTCTGGATAATCAACGCCCAGAGTATCAACAGTAACCGTAGCGATCACCTGATCTTCCAGTGGTCTGTCACGAAAATCTGTTGGAACACCGGCAAGTTTATCTACGATGTCAAGTCCTTCGGTGACTTTACCGAAAGCTGCATAAGCTCCGTCCAGATGTGGAGAAGTTTTGTGCATGATGAAAAACTGGCTGCCAGCTGAATCAGGATGCATTGCTCTTGCCATAGAAAGGACACCAGGAGTATGCTTCAGATCATTTGTGAAACCATTCTGAGAAAATTCACCCTTGATCGTGTAGCCAGGGCCACCCATACCGGTTCCTTCCGGGCATCCGCCCTGGATCATGAAACCAGGAATGATACGGTGGAAGATACGGCCATTGTAGAAGCCTTTTTTGATCAGACTGATAAAGTTATTAACAGTGTTTGGTGCGATTTCAGGATAAAGCTCTGCTTTCATAACATCGCCATTTTCCATTGTAAATGTAATAATTGGATTTGCCATTTGGAAAAATCTCCTTTTCATTTTCATTATCCAGCAAAACAGCTGGTTCTTCCGTTATTATAATATGAGAGAGAAAAAGGTGCAACAAATACTTCCTTGAGTTTCCGCAAAATGTAATTTCAAAAGAGATAACTTCTTCTAAAGTACCAATCTGTCCTATTTTTGAAAAAAATGAAAAGACAGTATTGTG
>SAAH01000311.1 GCA_009929525.1 Clostridia bacterium
TGGAAGTTGAACTTCATCTCCGCCTCTATACCCCAAGCTCTGTACTGATCAAGGTTGACGTACTGACCATTTTCCCAGAATTCGTCAGATTGATAGTTAATCTTATCTTCCATGTCCATATAGAAGACTCCAAAACTCCAAGGATTGGCAGCCTTTCCGTCCTTAACTCCTATGTCGTAAGTCCAGCCTTTTTCCGGTTTCAGATTGAAGTTTGGTTTTGCTTTATAACTACGTATGGGGTTCCATATCTGGTAGAAACTGGGCATTGCGAAGAACCTTCCCGCTGTCAGATACCATATCTTCCCGGAAGAGCTCTCCCAGTTCAGTGAAAGCCTCGGGATCAGTTCATTTACATCCTCGCCCTCGTCGACGTTCCAGTGCTCGTACCTGAGTCCTATATCAAGTGCTGCTTCACCGATGGGCAGTGATACTTCAAAGTATGGGGAAAAACCATCTCTTTTATAATCCAATGCCTCATGCTCAAATCGTTTGTTAGTATAAGTATCATAGTCAAAAACATAGCCTGATCCTTTGTAGTCAATATTTTCTCTGCGCCATTCAAAACCCCAGACTCCAGCTAGACCAAATATATCTTGTTTGTGGTTAAACATAAGCCCCAATGAGCTGTCTTTAAATTCAGAGTCCTCAGGTTCAAGAGGGTTTGAATAAGTAGAATAATGCTTTTCATTCATGTTGTAATAGATACGCCCAAAATTATCATCATCAGAATAAGTAACAGCAAAACGCTTGTAATTATTTTTCTGAGTATTTGTGTAAACAGTCGATAGATCCCAATTCATTGTGTTTTCCCAGTCTGAATCAAAATCTCCCCACCCTGCAGAAAATGACCAGTTGCCTTTTTCGACCCCAAAAACAAAATCATTTCCTCTGTAGTCAGTGGCAGTATCGTAGGTGCCGTCGGTTCTTTTTCTGATGTTTATTTCGGAAGTTTCCTGAGTTTTGGTATATCCGACCGTGACCTTTACGTCATCGCTCAATACAGCCGTGCCTCTCAAAGACCCTCTGAACCAGCCATGGTTTCCGCCTTCAATAAGCAGAGTCCCGCCTGACTTTTCCATGCCTTTTTTGGTGATTATATTTATAACTCCTCCGGCAGCGTTCGATCCGTAGATAGCAGAGCTTGCACCTTTGACGACTTCTATCCTCTCTATCGACTCAAGCGGTATTGTCCTTAAGTCAAAGGGTGATCCCATCGAATCAGTACCATAGCTCGA
>SAAH01000312.1 GCA_009929525.1 Clostridia bacterium
ATAAAGTTCGTCGGAAGCGGCAAGCTTTTCCGGCGCGATAACTCCTTTTTCTTTTATAAGCCCTTTGACTATGGCCTGTGCGAAAATAGAGCATGAAAAGCCGGTACAGCGACCCATAGAGTTTTTCCAGGTCTTCTCGTCAAATATATCCCAGAGATCCCAGGTGTAGGTCACAAGATCCCTTCCTTTGTATCCGGAGACTTCTACCTGCATTATTGTAAGATCCCTGTCGCCCTTTTCAGGCTCCATCTTCCACATTGGAAACAGCAGGTCACAGGCTATGTCACGCGGAACTACTTCAACCCCGCCCAGATCCCGCTTTTCTTCGTCAAATAGTCCCATCTCGCGGAGAAGACGCATCTGTGCAACATGTCCCGGCCATCTCATTGTTCGTTCCTCCATGTTTTTCGCCTTAATGTTTTTTATAAGGGAACGAAGTCCGTCTGTGATGAACGTCTCAAGGAGTCCGGCTTTGGGGAACTCCTTCTCATAAAGTTCTCCCATCGCCTCGCATACAACGGGACTATGATCTTTTACATATCTTGCGGGACGGGTGTATTCCTCTATCACATCAGCAGCTGACCAGGTGATCTGATAATTGAAGGGCGGAACCGGCTTATGCGGGATCCCTCCCACATAGATAACTGCATCTTCGACTTCATCAAGAAGTGCGGCTCCCCTGCCCACCAGGAAGTTGGACATGCCCGGCGCGACTCCAATATCCGGAACTGCCGTAACTCCGTATTCTTTTGCAAGTCCGTCAAGCTCTTCAAAATCCTCGGGCATGAAGGATATGTCAGCCATGTTTTTCCCGGCTCTGATAACTGTCTCCATCATTTTTCTCCCAAACTTTCCGGGAACCCCTGCGGTCACAACATCCGCATCCCTGATCAGCGGGGAAAGGCAGACCGGGTCTGTACAGGAGCAGACAGCTGTTGTGATTTTGGGATGATCCTCTCTTATCAAAGAAAGCGCGTTTTCGTTGAGATCAACTACAGTTACATCGAAACTCGTGCTCATATCTGAGGCTATTATGCTGCCTACCAGCCCTGCTCCGATCTGTACTGCTTTCATAAAGACACCTCCGCCTAAGGAATATTAATTTTATTTTAGCCTGATAAAGTATCTTATGCTCCCGGTCATGACCTGCTATAGTTCCAGACGTTTGAATCCTTGAGGGGCTCAGGGTTTCCTGTGATAACTATCCTGTCGTCTTTAAAGTCTATTTTTGA
>SAAH01000163.1 GCA_009929525.1 Clostridia bacterium
TCTCGACAGAACAAGGATTCCCGTCAGCATAGATATCGGATTCGGTGACATTATCTATCCCCACAGGATAGTAATGGATTATCCCACCATTCTTGATAATGACGCTCCTCATATGTTCACATATTCCACTTATTCAATCGTAGCGGAAAAAATTGAAGCGATTGTTTCACTTGGACTGACAAACAGCCGTTATAAAGACTTTTATGATCTCTGTACTCTTTCAGAGCGTGAAGATTTTAACGGAGAAATGCTCAAGGAGGCAATAATAGAAACATTTGAAAACCGTCATACCCATTTTGAAGAAATTGCAGCGTTTGAAGAAAGCTTTACGGATAATTATGAGAGACAACAGCGTTGGAAAGGATTTCTTCGCAGCAAAAAGGTGTTGGATAACCGTTCTTTTCCGGAGGCGGTATCAAGCACGAAGCTGTTCCTTCTTCCCGTAATAGACGCTATAAGACAGAATCTTCCTTTCAGAAATCACTGGATACATACTGAAAAACAGTGGCATAGAGCAGAGGACCCCAAGGTTCGGCAGCAATAATCAGGAAGTAATCAAGATGCTTCTGGAAGCAGGCGAGGAATAGGAGAAAAACATCGAAAATAAAACCGCCTCCTTGAGAATATTTTCGTAAGCCTGTCTCCGCGCCGACGCCTTTTCTTCTCCCTCTACCTTAAACGACATCATCGATTCCTTCATAAACATGATGTCCCTGACATCATCCAGAATATCAGGTTCAGTCTTTTTGAATACATCCAGTAGTTCCCCGCCGTAATTTCTTTCTGAAAGAAGATCCAGTTCCCTGCTCCTCCGTACCATAGGGCACATAATATCAAGGTCTCCTAGTGCATTGTCGCAGATTCTGTACTTCTGGCCTATCCGATGTTTGGGCAGAGTATTTATGTCAAGCGTATAATATATATTCGGCGACAGAAGCTTCTCATATGCCCTTTTGCCTTTGGCCATGCTTTCAGAAGGCACGAAATCCAATTCGTCCCCCGTAAATTTCTCATACATATACCCGACTTTCCTGTTTACCACCTTCTCAGGAGCCTCGTTCAAAACCTCTTCTATATCCCTTTTATCCTCGCGTCCTAGCGAAGAGAAGACCTTTTTCAGGATATAAGGGCTAAACATCTCCCCGGCTACTGCGTACATAATATGCGCGGCAGTTCCCAGCACATCGTATTCCTGGTCAAAATAACTTCCAGGCTTTGTCAGGTTTACCTGTGGATTGTCATTTTTGAAATTATATTCATAAAGATCCTTCGCTATAGCATGGCAGGGTATAGTATAAAGAGGGTCTATTCCATACCTGCTACAAAGCCATGAATAGCCCAGAAGACGGTACCCCTTCTGTTCAAGTAATTCTGACATTCCAAGAGTGGTGTGGTTTCCTCCTGTAATCATTTTTATCCTCCTATCAGGTCCCCTTGAAAAAAGAGAAAACAAATCACAAAAAATTTCCGAAGTCAAAAAAAATATGTCTGAAGCTGCGCATTTATTTCTAAGCTTGCGCAAAAACACACGAAAAATGACCAAAAAAACAATATTTAACTTAGTCTTACACTGAATAAAATTTACTTTGTGAAAGTTTTCGAGAAGTCGCGGTTTGCCGCAAATGTTGCCGTTTTCGCAAGATTGCGTAAAAAAGATACAATTCTTGCTTTTTCATCAATTAATAGCAGCTGTTAAATTTGCGTATGACAACTATATGTGAGTATTTTATCTTAAAACTTTTGATATTGCTTTCTACATGGAACATGTTTATTGAGTTGGCAGTGTTAGCATAAATCACACTTCCTCGACCAAATTTATGAGCATGACCTTAATTTTTTTCCAAGGTCAAACACCTTTTACTGCTCGTTGTCAATATTTGGCCCTTTTTCTGTTTCAAATATTTCAGCGAACCTTACAGTAAAATTGTATTTCCTGAATACATCTACCCCAAGAGCAGTAATCGCTGCCCTCATAAACATGGCTTCATCTTCTTTTCTTATTTTCTCGGCATCTTCATATGAGATATAAAACGGCTTTATGAAATATGGCATCTTATTCAACTCTCTCACTGACACGACATCTCAAACATTTGTTAAAAAACTTTCTTTTGTAAAAGAATGCATGAAAAAATATGTTCGCGGATGGCGGTTTAAAGGAAAGGATCTGAACAGACAGCTGTGACCGTGCCTGACTTGCCAATATCCCTCAACAGCATCCGCACTGCTATACTTGATATGTTTTCTTTATTATACGAGATAAAAGTAATGAAAGTTTATTCGGGGGGGCAATCAAATGGAAGAAATAGTCGATTTCAAAAAATATCCAAACCTTCTCCTTCTGTTGTGGGACACTCCGGAAAAAGAAATGGAAGCTTTTGACGCTTTCCGCCTGCTGGACTGCCGCCTTTCGAAATATATTAAAAATTCCTGGCTTAGTGATGAAGAAAAGGAACTGTTGCACAGACTGGCTGAAAAGTTCGGAGGCGGGGTGCCGATCATCAGGGAGGTCTGGTCCAATAATGTTTCTCCAAAAGAAATTATCGAGGTCGTAACAGAACACATTGACCGCAGATTCCTTGAAGCGGGGCAATTTTGTTTCAGCGGAGGGGCTCTATCTTCCATAAGGCACGGGGGGTACAGGGGATGTACAGACATTGAATTTCTCTCATCGAAAATAATCCCTTTCAATAGCATCAAAGACCGTGTTTATGGATCAGCAGACCTTAAGTTGGCACGTGAGCCGTTCATAGATAAGGATGCAATAATGGTGTGGGCGATCTGCAACGAGAATATAATAAGAATGGATTTTATGTGCGAACACCGGTTTGATTTCGGCATAACTGAAGATTTTTATGGAGTCAAGGCGCTGAACAATACGGATCTTATGGCATACAAATTGCTGGCATACAGTGACAGTAACATAAGCTTCAACGATATAAAAACAGCTAAAGAAATATCGGATATTCTTGCAATTTATAAAGACTGTCAGGAGACACTTGCACCGGCATGGGACATTGCCCTTGACGTTTACAGCATCTGGTTCGGATCTGCAATGAAACGGCTTGCTTCGATAGACAGTGAGGTTTCTGTCAAAGATATTCTTATTGCCGGCGGGGTGAAGGGACAATTCCTCGAAGAGTTTTTACAGGTCATTCCTTCGTTCTGCGGAGAGATACGTTCGTTAATAAAAACAGTACCGGATATTCAGGCAGATCCCCCTGGGATATAAAATATATCGATTCTTTTGAGATAATTTAAGGCCTTGATTTCAAGGCCTTTCATTTTGATCGTATGGCTTTTTTACAGCGTTACTGTGATCCCGATCAGAAGCGGAAGGTTTCGTAAACGACAAGGAGGATTTCGCCAAATATTATGTTGGGTTTTCCCATATATAAAAGATGCATTACTATAAATGGCCCTTGGTATAGCTGTAAAAACTTAGCAGAATCGTGATCCGATTTTTGTGTTGTTAAAACTTGAATTTACATAATGACAAGTATTCTCTTTTGATGTATAATCTCATTTACGATAACCAGCCGTAACCACTTCAAAACCTAAAATACCGCTTCAGGCTGCGAAAGCCTGCCAAACCAATTCCAAATTTTTAAAAAAAACAACCGGAGGTAAATCCCATGAGATCTACCGGATATATTGGCCCGTCAGATGAAGTTATGCAGCACTGGCTTATAAGGAATAAGAACAGGGCGGAATCACTCGCTTCCAGGCCTGACATTGTCCCAGCCACTTTTTTTGAACATTCGCTATACATGAGCAGATGCCTTGATCCATCGAAAAGCTTCTCCTTAGCAGAAAAACACATCGAAGAGGAATTCTTCTACTGCAAGAACAGAAGGTTCGACACCGTAATGTTTCCCAACGGAGAGACTCTGGCACGCTCAGGTCTGCCGCTTGACAAAATGTTCATGTCGGCATCAGAGGAAAACGAGAAGAAGGCTCGAGCATTCTCATTAAACGTTGCGCTGGACGAATACAACGAGTACATGGAGTTCGTTCCCCATGTTACCGACATAGATTTCCTTCTTGAGGCGCTGTTCGCCCCATCTGTGACGACACTGGACGATCTTGCGTCGTTTGCGGCTTCGACCGTGATTTCATCTGCAAAACACCCCTCTGAAATGACACAGTGGTTCTGGGAGAGCGCTGCCGTCTCATTGCTGGAAGCCGCGGCAAGGTCCGCTTTTCGGATGTGGATGGCCAGCCCCAAATGGGACAATTCAGTTCATGAGGTCCCAAAGCTTACCTCCGTTTTTGCAAAATTCGTAAGCGAGACAGTAAACGCATTTACGGATACAGGTTCTGACTTCATTTTCTCGGGGACCGGACATAAATTTATTTTAGAAGAAGATCTTGAGACATTCAACTTTTATGCAAAATCATTTCCTGAGGGGAGCGCGCGATTCCTTTCCGCCTTCCTGAAAGAGTCGACCTCATCGCTGAGGACATCTATATGCAGAAATATGAGCGGCGGAGTTGCACTTTACATGGCGGGATCCGCCGATACCATCATGCTCAGGACCGGAGAATATGGAAGGATGGAAAGATATATACCGTGGGCAGTCGGCACTGGATCGCTCTTCCCAGAAACTACCTTTTATGCGCTCTCTCTTGACCTCTGGACGAAAAAACAGAGGGAAGCGTTTACAAGAGCCCTTGAGGGCATGACAGGAAAATCCCTGGTGATCTGGACATCCGCGAACATGTCATCTGTTCCGGAAATACTGCTCGAAAACGATTTCATAACCCGTGAAGCCTACGGAAACGGCGGATTCTGTTTCAAGGCGGTCCCTCCGAAAGATACGGCAGACTTCCTTAAGAAAAGCGGCTACAGGATAAAAAACCTTGACCGCCTGCCCGAGACGGCAAATAAAGACGCGAAAAACATCCTGTATGAGATCGGGTTCATTACAAAAGAGCTTGAAGATGCGGTGAAAAGACACGAAAAGGATCCCTTTGAAGGGATGCAGGTAAACATACCCAAGGAGATCATGGCTGTTCTGTCCCCATATATGCTGCTGCCCGATGATACCATAGAGGAAGCGAGATACAGGACGATGAAGGCCCTCTGCTACACTGCCTGCGATATCACAAGGCCTGTCATTGTGTCTGATGAAATTCCCAACTTCTACAACTGGATCGCAGAGTCTATGGAGAGTAGGGCGAAGATACCTGAGCTTGACATGGATAAGATAAAGAAAAGAAAAAAAACAAAGAGGCACAACGATGAAATACCTGAGTGACAAAACATAAAAACTGGCTCAAGTGCAGTAATATCAGCGTTTTTTAAATATCAAAGGGCAAGTTTCAATAAAAAATTAAAATAACAGTTGTTTAGCATTAATAAAAAATGGTATAATAATTTTGCCGTTAAAAGGGAAGTAAAAAATAGTTCCTCCAAGCAACCCACTTCTCTAATGACTCTAATGTTGAAAATACCTTTTAACGGAGGGACAAAAACCATGCCAAAAGTATTCCTTTCAGGACGTTTCGTCAAAAGAAACATCTTCACTTGTTTTGTTACCATAACAGCACTAATCTCAGTATTCGGCATAGCTTTAGCAGCGTCAATTATCGACGAGCTGACAATGCCCGATTATCTGCAGGTCAACGACACATACGCCCCCAGAATAGCAAGCGAGTATACAAAGACCGCTGCCAATGACTTATACATTGACAGACAGTGGGGAATTGACGACTCAAACCTCGATGTCGTATGGAAAGCATTTAACTCAAGACTGAGCGCTTCAACGGAAGAAGTTTTTGTGGTCGTCATGGAGGAAGTCATCGCGCTCGACCACGAGGATCTGCGGGGTTCGTTTGTCCGCCTTGGTTACGCCCCCGAAACCGACGAAGATTTTATAGGTGCCTATGTGTATTACAGCGATACGGAATACAGATATATCGTTGAGACCATAAGGGCCTCTGACTGGAAAACAAAAAACAGCGTTTCAAGCACCTGCGGTTACGACCGGGCTCTGCATGGCTCACACGTAGCCGGGATAGTCGGGTCGAGGCACAACAATATCGGAATAGCCGGATGCAGCCCCAAGGTGAAAATAATCCCTGTGTTCATAGTCAGCAACTCAGGTGAAACAGAGGCCTTCGACTGGATATTGGGAGAGCTTTATGACATCCTTGAGGAACGCACGGGAGGAGAACCAAGAATAATAATACAACGTGCGTTTGGGACCACCGGAGGCGGCACTCCCTTGGATAACTTTGTGGTCCAGGATATGCTCAGTGACTACAAAAGGGCGTCCGACGCCGGGCTTCTTGTGGTGCACGGAGCGGGCAATATAGCGGCTGACCTGCATGATGGCATCTGGGAAGATGCCGAGGGTCAGCTTGTGACTATCATGCCCGCCTGCGGTGGCATAAGCGCGGACAACTTCCTGACTGCAGCGGCGCACGATTCAAATAGGAATCTGGCCCCGTTCAGCAGCTACAGCACCGCCGGACCTGAAGACGCACAGGCTCATCTTTCAGCTCCGGGCATGAAA
>SAAH01000313.1 GCA_009929525.1 Clostridia bacterium
AGCTGACGGTATTCTGGATGAGGAGAACTCTGAGGACACTTCTGCCCTTGACCAGAACTCCCGTGATTTTCTGGAATCTGCTATCCGTGATTATAATGGGATGTTCCATACAAATTACGATACTTCCAGTGATAAGTTCCAGAACTATTACAAGGATGTATCTCTCCGAATGAAAAACAAGGAACTGGACTTGCTCATCGTAGTGAATATGTTCCTTACTGGATTTGATGCCACTACCATGAACACGCTGTGGGTGGATAAGAACTTGAAAATGCACGGTCTGATACAGGCGTTTTCCCGCACCAACCGTATCCTTAATTCTATCAAGACTTTCGGCAACATTGTTTGTTTCCGCAACCTGCAAAAGCGTGTAGATAGTGCCATTTCTCTGTTCGGTGACAAGAACGCTGGCGGCATTGTGCTTTTGAACAGTTTTAAGGATTACTACTATGGTTATGAGTCCGTAGACGGAAAACCAATGCCCGGCTATGTGGATATGATGGAGGAATTGAATGAGAAGTTCCCTCTGGAAGAACCACAGATTATTGGCGAACAGAATCAGAAGGATTTTATTTCTTTGTTTGGTGCAATCCTGCGTATGCGCAACCTGCTTGTATCCTTTGATGAATTCAAGGGTAACGAACTCATTACCGAGCGTGACTTACAGGATTACCTTGGCAGATACCAAGACCTGCGTGATGAATGGAAACGCAGACGTGAAGCTGGAGAAAGCACAGATATCACGGACGATATTGTGTTTGAGGTAGAACTGATCAAACAGATAGAAATCAACATTGATTATATTCTGATGCTTGTAAAGAAATATCACGATACCCATTGTGAGGATAAGGAAGTTCTGATTACTATCAATAAAGCCATTGATGCCAGCCCGGAACTGCGCAGCAAGAAACAATTGATTGAAACCTTTATCGCAGGTGTCAACGATGCAGATGACATCATGAGCGAGTGGCATGATTATGTGGTCAAACAGCGTGAAGCTGAATTGCAGAACATCATAACAGAGGAAAAATTGAAGCCAGTGGACACCCGTAAGTTCTTGGAGAATGCTTTCCGTGACGGTGAAATTAAAACAGCCGGAACAGACATCGATAAAATCATGCCCCCTGTCTCTCGCTTTGGCGGTGGTGGCAGAGCCAAGAAAAAGCAAGGTGTCATTGATAAACTGAAGACATTCTTTGAGAAGTATTTTGGCATCGGTGGCTCGGCA